>CALBIN010000257.1 GCA_937893275.1 uncultured Opitutia bacterium
CCCGTTGGCATCCAAAGCGCAAAGGCAACTGGTCAGGTCGTCCCCCGCCAACCCTGAACCCGCGGTGACCTCGACGAAGACGTTTCCGTCATTGCGATAAAGCCGGTTGGGGCCGAAAAACACGCCCACGTACAAGTCCGCATCTTCATCGTTGTCCAAATCAACAAGCAGTGTCGCGGTGGCCTGACGTATTCCGGACAAGCCCCACTCCTCCGTCGCCTTGCGGAAGGTACCATCCTGTTCGTTCAGGTACAGTTCTAGTTCCCCCCCTCCGCAAAACACGAGGTCGTCCCACCCATCCCCATTGAGGTCACCTGCGGAGACGCCCCCGATGGCATGCCGGCTGGTCTGGAACTTAAGCTCGCTCGGTGGCAACAGGCGCGGATCGGGATGCCCGAAATAATCGATACCTGCCTTCTTTGCGCTTTCCCGAAACAAGGAACCAGGCCCGGCACTCAACTGGGCCCCGGAAAGCGTGGCCGAGAGAACTAGGTAGCGCTCCGCGACCTTTGCGAAGCGCCCCCGAAACATTCCGCGCTCATTGACCCGTTCCCCAGTACGACTGCGCCCATGAACCTCGAACCGAAAATCCGCTTCCATCACCCCGTCACGATCGATGGATCGAATCTCGTATAACTTGAAGATCCAGGAGTCCACGTTGGAATATTCCTCACGCCATTCCCCGAACCAGGAAGCCGTGGTTCCCGGCGTTTCCATGATCGATCCCGCCGTGCCCCATTCGCCCACGAGCAAGCCGTAAGGATCGGCATCGGGACAAGGGCGTTCACCAGGTTGCCAACCGGTAAAGTCAGGATGCAATACTTCGGGCCAGGAGGCATTCTCCTCCTCCATGTGATGCCCGAGGTCATGCAGGGTCTCATTGATGGCAATGCCGGCCGCGTTATATTCCCGCTCACCAATGCCCTCGGCCAATTCGGAAGCCGTTGAAGATGCGACCAAGCCAAGAAAGATCGCCAGAACGATCCATCGCATTGGGTTTTGGGAAAGCACCTTCATTTTGCGATGAGGGGAAGTTCTTTTCCTCGGACCGGTGATTGGTTCCCCGGGCTTTTCAAATCCGCTGGATAAGACGGTTTCCCGAGGCCGGTAAAATAAGCGATGGCTGGAAGCAAGACCAAATCGGCCAGTACCGCTGCGCCTGCGGCCAGAGCCAACAAGCCGCCAAGTACCCGGTTTGGCAGAAAATCGCTTGCCAGGAGCACACCGAAGCACCCGGCCAGGGCCACGGAGGTCCACACCACGCCCGATCCTGCGCACGCCAAGGCGGCCCCCATGGGATCAGGGGACGCGCGGTTAGCCCGCATTTCACTCAGTACGTGAATGGTATCGTCCACCGCCAAGCCGAATACGACCGTGATTGCCAAGGCCGAGGTGTAACGCAATTCGATACCCGCAAAGCCCATTACTCCGAGCACCACGACCAGGGGGAACAAGTTGGGGAGCAGACCGCCCAGAGCCAGCTTCGAGCTGCGCAGAGCCACGGCAAGCACCAACAGTACAAGGACGAGACCGACCCAGAAGCTGTGAAGGAAATGTTCGACCAGCTGGTGGTTGACCTGTTGCCCGAGATATCCCTGACCGGTCAGTACGGGCGGGTTTTCGGTTCCTAGCCGAGTGGCATATTTTTCGCGGATGGTTTCAAACAGGGCCAAGGCATCAGCGGTATCGATATTGGCCATGCGGAGGCTCAGGCGCATGATGTGATCCTCATCGTCCACCCAGTGACGGGCCTGTTCGGGAACAAGCAAGAGGGCGGAGGGCATAAGCATGAGCGCATCCTCGGCCGGCACGTTTTCGAGCAAGGGGTGCAATTGTCTCAGCAGGTCGGTAGGTGAGGAGACGGAAAGTACACCGGGCAACTCGCGCAGGTCGGCAGCAAGGGCTTCCACCTGGCTCATACGCTCGGGGGCATAGGCGGAGATGGAGGGGCCGGCGGGCGGAGGGACGAGCAGCTCAAGCGGGATGGCACCACAGAGCCTTTTCTCCAGCAGGTCATTGGCTTGCCTTACGGGATGATCGGATGAGAGATCGGCAAGCAATGGGGAATTCACCCGGACGCGCATCGCGCCGATTGCAAACAGCATGGTCAAGCCCGCAAAGGCGACAAGTAAAGGGACGGAACGGCGGCGCGTCCATTCGCCCCAGGAAAACCAGGGGTCGGATGTCGGCTGACTCTTGGCCGGTTGACGAAACCGGGCCAAGGTTGGAGGAACAAGCAACAGGGTTACGCCCCATGCCGATAGCGAACCCAAACCCACGGCCAGGCCGAAGTTCGCAACCAACGGGATTCCCGTCAGGGACAACCCGGCGAAGACCAAGGCGGTGGTCAGGCTGGTGATTCCACAGGGCCCGGCCTTTTCCACGAGTGCTTCCCCGGCGGCAACGGCTGGTGCCGTGCCCGCCCCGGTTTTTTTCCGGTGGCAAGCAAGCAAATGCACGGCGTGGGATACCGCCATCAATCCGACTAGGAGGAAGAGCGCGGGGGCAAAGATGTTCGGTTCCAAGCCGGTGAGAGCCATGAGGCCCCGGGTCCAAAGCACCGCCAATCCAGCTCCCAGCAATGGTCCAAGCACGCCAACCCAGCTTCGAAAGATCATTGCCAGGAGTACCATCGCGACCGCTAGCGCCCACGGTAACAACCGGCGGGTTTCCGATGCGACGTGCTCGGCTAGGTAAACCCGGTGAACTGGATAACCGGCCAACTGCACTTGAAAGAGTCCGCTTGATTCCACGGCAATCTTTTCCTGTTCCAGGCCACGAACGAGGCGCTCTCGATCGGAAAAACTCAGGTTTTTTTCGCGCACGGTCAATGCCACCACCGCCAGTCGCCGATCAGCTGAAAGGATGGAATTTACGAAGGGGGGCTTGGTGAGCTTGTCCATTGCATCCTCCAGTTTCCCGGGCGCCCCGGGCGCGAATGCCCGCTCCAGGCGCACCTCCCCATCGGCCATTCGCAAGGGCACCTGTACGTTGCTGGGGGATACCACCCGCTCGGCCTTGGGCCAAGCTTCCAGCCTGTTGGTCAAGGAATCTATGGCGCTCATTTCGGCCAGGCCAATTGGCTCGGGAGATTCCAGTAACACTAAGGCTGTCCGGTCGTCCCGGCCAAAGCTTTCCCGGTAGCCTTCATAGGCGCACCATTCCGGTGTGTCTCGCGGGAAGAAATCCTCCATTTCATAATGCGACTCCAAGTCCCGCCCCGCCCATGTCAGCAGGGTGGTCACACCGATCAATGCAAGCAGAGACCAACCCGGCCTGCTCGCAAGCGCGCTTAACAGGTTCCCTGGTTTCGCCGATCCGCTCGCCGAATTCTTGCAACCCAAAGTATCTTCAGATTCGGGCTGCTTCAAAATAAAACACCTGGTTGTCGAGCGTGGATCGGGGATCGTCCCCGAAGGATACGAGAAAATGCCGGCCGGCAAAGTTCATCGTGGGGAAACCCGCCAATGCATCCCGCAAGGGATCGCGCCGGTCCAGACCCAGGGCAGCATGATGGTAGCCCTGCCCAGCAAACCCGAATTGCGCGCCCCTGATCAAGGAGGCGAGTATATCCGGGTCGTTGTTCCGGCAAACTGCGCAGTGCAGGTAGAGGGTACGTTGCCAGGCGCCCGGAGCAGGTAGCTCGATCCCACCGCGCAACCGGTTGAATGCATTGAGCCAAGGCCTTAACCACCTCAGCCCGCCCCCATAGCCCCGGACGAGGATTTTCTTGTAGTCGCCTTGATCCCATGCCCCCAGTAACCCAACCAATTCATCCCCAGCCCAAGCCAGGAAAAAATTTTCCAGTTTCGCATCGCGGTAATAAGCGCTCCTGCCCAACTCGGCAAAACGGTAGACGGGAAAAAACTGCTTGCGTGGCGCTTCGCGATTGAAGAATTCCTGCATTAACGGGACGTCTTGGGGCGTGGCCCGACGCACTTGCAACTGCGGGGATGGGCAAGGTGAATGACGCAAGCCGATGAGGAAATAGTCGTATTCCCCGCAAGGGAAATACCCGGGCAGCCCACAACGGCGACTGGTCAGGAGATCGAGCGCTTTTTCGTTTTCGCTCAGTACCAGCGTCTGGGCAAATTCACCGTTTTTCAATACCTCATTCCGCAGGAACTGGAAACCTCTCGCCAGTTTGCTTCCCCCACGGTGACCCGATACGATGCGCAAGTCGCTCAGGTACCGTATTGCCTGGGGTTGTCCGTTGACAAATACCTGTCGCCGACCCACAGCAAAGACAGCATCCAATCCCGGTTCTTCTTCCTTCCGCAGGACGAATACCTCGGGTCTCTCGCTTTGCACCGCCGTGCCATGGAAAAAATCCGGTCGACGATCCTGGTTTAACCAAATGGCGCCCTCCATCGGCGTATCGGCGAATACTTCGCAAAGGTCGGGGTTGTCCGCAGGTTCGGCTCGCTTGAGTGGTAGCGGAGCGATCATCGTTCCGGTAACAGGTCGTCCACTTCCCCAGGCTTAAAAAGCGCCGGTAGTTTTACGTCACCCTCACGCAAGCCTTGACGATCGGCCCATTTTCGGCCGAGACTTGCGGTGAATCCATCAGGCAAGCGATGCATCGCCAGGGGGGACAGTTGGCCCAAACGGCATGCCTGGGCGTAATAGGGATTGGCCGACAGGACCGCCTCTGTCCGTGCGACGAGCGCATCACTCTCGCCCTCGGTTTGTGAGCCAGTGTCCTCGACGCACAAGAGGTAACCGGAAGGCTTGGTTCGTGGTACCAAAAAACCCCGGTTCCCGTCCAAGGCTTTGATCACCTGCGGTTCACTGAGCTTTTCGCCCACCAAGTCAACCGAGCGTCCGATTCGCCCGACAAAGCGCAGGCGAGGAGCCCGATTCAGATGACCGGTTACCTCCACCAAGT
>CALBIN010000258.1 GCA_937893275.1 uncultured Opitutia bacterium
CGTGGCCATGCGCGCGAGGCGTTCGGGATCGGGATCGACGTCCACGGCGACGGGCTTTTCGACGGGCACGGGCAGGGCCGCCATGAGGGCGCCGACCTGCTCCAAAGTGATTGCACGGGGAGATTTTTCGTAGAGGATGAACCCAATGTGGGAAGCGCCCGCCTCGAGGGCGGCGGCACCGTCGCTTGCGCGAGTGATCCCGCACACCTTGACCAATGGGGAAGACGGGCTCATGCGTCGGCCGGGGCAAGGTTCTCCACGAGGGTCTCTACCACGGACTCCAGGGAGGATTTTGGGGACTCGAGATCGACACTCAGGCCGTTATCCTTGAGGGACTCGGAAGTAACTGGTCCGATGCTGCAGTGAATCGGTTTGCGGGCGCCTTCCCCAAGGGTGAGGACGTCCTCCTGCTCGGCGTAGGAATCCACGGTGGAGGAACTCGTGAAGACGATGACGTCGGCGCCATGGTTGCGGTAGTAGTCTAGAGCCGGCGCTTTCTCCACGTCGGCGTAGTCGGTCTCGTAAAGGGGCATGACGTCGACGATGGCGCGACCGATCTCCTCGAGCAGCTTTACGAGAACTTCACGGTTGCGGTTCCCCGTGACGACGAGGACGTTGGCGCTATCGAGGCTGTCGGTGTCGACGAGGGCCTTGGCCAAGTGCTCGGCGGTGGAATCCTCGGGGACGAGCTCGACCTCGAGGTTGAACTTCTCGACCTCCTTGGCAGTTGCAGCACCCACGCAAGCAATGCGCATGGGACCGAAGCTGCGAATGTCGGAGAAGGCACGAAAAAACAAATTGAAGAATTCGCGCACGCCGTTAGCGCTTGTAAAGAGCACCCACTCGTAGGAGGCGATACAGGAAAGGACCTCGGCCACGACTTCCTTTTCGCAAGCGGGTTTCACTTCGATGAGGGGAAGTTCCAACACCTCGGCCCCAGCCTTTTCGAGCATCACCTTGAGCTTACCCGCTTGCTCGCGGGCACGGGTGACGACGACACGACGACCGAAGAGCGGACGATCGGAAAACCAATCTTTTTGCTGAGCTAGGCCGACGGCATTTCCAACGAAGATTACGGCGGGAGCCACGAGCCCGGCTTTCTCGACCTCATCAACGAGCGACCCGAGGGTGGTGAGCACCTTTTGCTGAGCGGACAGGGTACCGTGACTGACGACGGCAGCAGGACGATCCTCGCTGAGTCCTCCGTCCAGAAGCTTGTCGGCGATCTCACGAATTTTTCCCATTCCCATGTAGACGCAGAGGGTGCCTCCGGTGGCAGCGAACTTGGCGAAGTCGACCCGCAGGGATTCCTTCTCGAGATCCTCGTGCCCGGTGAGAAAGGCGATGGACGACCCGAAATCTCGATGGGTGAGCGGGATGCCGGCATAGGCGGCGCAAGCGAGAGCGGCGGTCACACCGGGAACGATCTCGTAGGGCACCTCGGCCTCGTCGAGCACAGTCATTTCCTCAGCGCAACGCCCGAACACGAAGGGGTCCCCACCCTTCAAACGGAGCACCCGCTTGCCCTCTCGGGCCTTGTCCACAAGAAGTTTGCAGATCTCCTCCTGGGGCATGGTGTGCCGGCCGGGTTGTTTGCCTACGTCGATTCTTTCGCAATCCTCGGAAACCTTTTCCAACAAGCGCGGGTTGACCAAGTTGTCGTAGACCACGACCTCGCAAGAAGACACGAGCCTCATCGCCTTGACGGTGACGAGATCGAGGTCGCCGGGACCGGCGCCGACTAGAAAAACTTTTCCTAAATCACTCATGCTTCGTTCAATGCATTAAGGGCAAGCTCGACGGCTTCGGCCACGGACAAACCGGCAACGTTGACTGAGCAACGGCCCTTGCCTCCGTGAAAGACGAAGAAATCGTCCCCCCGAAGATGAGCGCCGATGGCAACTTGGCAACCACCGCCCAATGCCTGCAGCAATGAGCGCTCGAGGTCGACCTGTTCGGAAGTTGCGGGATCGCAGGCGACTTGAAAGCGTTCGACGTCCTCCTCGCGGACTTGCAGGGCGATGGCAGCCTGCCCCGGGGCGGGCACCATGTCATCGACCGCAAAGGGTTTGAAGCCAAGACCCGGAAAACTATCGATCCCTAGGCGCTTGAGCCCGGCTGCGGCAAGCACGGTGGCATCGGCCTCATGATCCTCGGCAATTTTGCGAAGGCGAGTGCCGACGTTGCCACGAATTTCCTTCCACTCGACCTCGGGGAATCTTTCCGAAAGCTGGGAACGCCTGCGCGGACTGCCGGTGGCGATAACGCGAGGAACGTCAACGCCCTCGCGAAATACCAGCATATCTCGGGGGTCTTCTCGCGGGAGATAACCGGCGAGGGCAAGACCCGTCGGCATGTCGGTGGGCATGTCCTTGGCGCTGTGGACGGCGAGGTCGGCCCGGCCTTCCAGCAGGGCGGTTTCAAGCTCCTTGGTGAAGAGGCCCTTGCCGCCTTCCTGCTCGAGAGACCATTCCAGTTGTCGATCTCCCGTCGTGGAAAGGGGAAGCAATTCGACCTCGGCGCCCATGCCTGCCTTGAGCGCTTCGACGGCCAACTCCGCCTGCTTCAAGGCAAGCGGACTTTTCCGCGTGGCTAGGGTGATATGTGGGGCGGTTTCGGTCACGGTCCGTAAACGACGACGCGGAAAAGGATGCCCTTTCCCGCGCCGCGCGAAAAGTGCTTAACGGAAGAGATCAACCGTAGGCAGCTTGGGCTCCCTTGATGTTCTTCTTCGGGATCCATGGCATGAGGGAGCGAAGGTGGCGCCCGGTAACCTCGATCGGGTGCTCTGCCCCCTCCTCGAGGAGCTTGTTGTAATTCGGAAGCCCGGCTTGGTATTCCTTGACCCACTCCTTGGCGAACTTGCCGCTTTGGATTTCCTTGAGGATGGTCTTCATGGAACGCTTGACGTTGGCGTTGATGACGCGAGGCCCACGGGAAACGTCGCCGTACTTGGCTGTTTCCGAAATGGAGAAACGCATACCGGCTATTCCCGACTCGATCATGAGGTCGACAATGAGCTTCAACTCGTGCAGGCATTCGAAATAGGCCATCTCGGGAGCATAACCGGCCTCCACCAAGGTCTCGAACCCGGCTTGTACAAGAGCGGAGGCGCCTCCGCAAAGTACGGCTTGCTCACCGAAGAGATCGGTTTCGGTCTCTTCCTTGAAAGAAGTCTGGAGAACACCGGAGCGAACAGCCCCTATTCCGGCCGCCCATGCCAAGGCAATTTCCTTGGAAGCCTTGGCGGAACCCTTGAGAACGGCAATCAAGGCGGGAACGCCCTTCCCTTCCTTGTACTGGGAACGAACGATGTGACCGGGACCCTTGGGGGCGACCATAATCACGCTAGTTCCGCGCGGAGGCTTGATTAGTCCGAAATGAATGGCGAACCCATGCGTAAAGAGAAGGGTCTTGCCCTTGGACAAGTTGGGCTTGATCTCGTTTTCGTAGACCTCGGCCTGCTTCATGTCGGGCACACCGATCATAATAACGTCTGCCCGGCGAGTGGCCTCGGCCACATCGACGACCTCGAAGCCGTGCTTCTTGGCGACCTTGATGGACTTGCTGCCCTTGTAGAGGCCGACGATGACCTTGCAGCCGCTTTCCTTAAGGTTTAGGGCGTGGGCATGGCCTTGGGAGCCATAGCCGATCACGGCGAGCGTTTTTTTCCTGAGAGAGGTAACTTTGGCCTCTTTTTGCGTATAGACTTTCGCGGGCATGGACTGACTTCTTGGTTGTGATTAGGTTGAATAGAAAAGAAAAATGGGGCGGACAAAGCTCAATTGTCTAGCTTCCCGCGTCGAAGGGAAACAGTACCGGTGCGAGCTTGCTCGAGGACGCCGAAGGGAGCGATGAGCTCCAAAAAGGCCTGCACCTTACTCTCGTTACCCGTCACCTCGACGATCAAGCTATTGGTGGAGACGTCGA
>CALBIN010000259.1 GCA_937893275.1 uncultured Opitutia bacterium
CGCATGGAGGATCACCGCAATGATCCGGCTTGTTTTTCCTGCCACGCAAAGATCGATCCTTGGGGCATTGCATTCGAAAACTTCGACGCGCTCGGTCAATGGCGTGACAAGATTGCAGACAAACCGGTCGACGCCAGCAGCCTTCTCTACAACAGGGACGAACTCCATGGCCTGAAAGGAGTGAAGGAATACCTACTGGCTAACCGTCAGGACCAATTCACCCGGGCCATGGCCCACAAGCTGTCCGCCTATGCTCTAGGACGCCCTCTGACCTTTGGCGACCGCTCGAAGGTCGACCGTATTGCCGCAGATCTGAACAAGAAGGGGGACGGCTTGTCCGATCTTGTAATTCTGGTTGTGAAAAGTGATTTATTTCGGTTGAATTGAAAGTGAAAAGACAACGAGCATGAACATCTCCACTTTGGATCGACGGAAATTCTTACGGGGTTCGGGCGTCGCCTTGGCCCTTCCTTGGCTTGAGTCCTTTTCTTCCGTGGCTCAAGCCGCCAAGCAAACTGCCAATCGAAAGCGACTGGCCTGCTTTTACCTGCCGGACGGCGTTCCCATGCCACTGGAAGAGGATCCCTCCTTCAATGACTGGAGTTGGTTTCCTCATGGCAAGGGTAAGGATTTCACTTTCACTAAGTGCATGGAGACCCTTGCCCCCTTGCGTGACGACCTAACCGTGTTTTCCGGCTTGTCCCACCCCGCAGTCCGAAAAGTTCATGGGCACCGCAATGCCGACCAGTTTCTCACCGGCGCCGACACCGGAGCCATGGACGATCCCTATCAAAACAGCATTTCGCTTGATCAGGTGTTTGCCTCCCAGGTCGGCAAACACACCCGGCATGACTCTTTGGTCATGTCGACCGACGGCGGCACTGGTTCCCCGCGCGGAGCTCACACTATGTCTTACAATGCCCAAGGCAGACCCATTCCCGCCGAACACAAGCCCAAGCGCATCTTCGACATGCTCTTCGTCAAGAGCGGCCCGGATGCCGAGCGCCGCCTTGCCTTGAGCAAAAGTGCTCTCGACGACCTCTTGAAGGATGCGAATTCCTTGAACCGTTCGCTCTCCAAACATGATCAGGAAACCCTTGCCGACTATCTTCAGTCGGTGCGTGATACGGAACGCAAGGTGGAGAAAGCCAAGAGATGGTTGAACATTCCCATGCCAGACGTGGAGTCGGATCTCCTCAAACTCGACGTCACCGCCGAGGACCCGCGTAATTTTCTGCGTACCATGTACGAGCTGATTTACTTGGCCTTCAAAACCGATACCACGCGGACCGCAACCTACCAACTCGGACGGGAAAACGGCGTGGGCGTAAGTGACTACCTTTCGCGGGCCGTGGGGTATAGAGCCGCCCACACTCTTTCGCACGACACCAAGCAACCCGACGGGTACAAGAATTTCGGAATCTACTGCAGGTTCATCAACGAAGAACTTGGTCGCTTTGCCAGCCGTCTCAAAGACACGCCCGAGCCCGGAGGCGGGGGGAACATGCTCGACAATACGGCAATCCTGTTCGGATCGGCTTCCAGCGCCTTTCACCTCTCTCGCAACTACCCGATGATGCTCATGGGTGCTAAAAACATGGGTTTCAAACACGGTCAATACCTCAAGTACGGCCAGGGCAACGACAAGCACCAAGCCACTTCGGGAATCAGTTCCGACTCCGGTTGGCGTGGCGAGATGGAGTACACCGAGCTTCCGCTCTCCAACCTTTACCTGACTATACTAAACAAGCTCGGGGTGGAAACGGAAAGCTTCGGCGGAAGCACCGAAACCTTGAGCGAGGTCTAAAAAGCAAATATCGAGCGACCACAAGTCCGTGTACGAATCGTAATTCGGACTAAGTTTAACAATTAATGGACAAGCAATTCGGCTCCAGTAGACGACTTTGTGGGACCAACCCCTGGTTTAGTTCTGGAGTTCCTAGATGACCATAGTCCCTGCATATCTACTTAGGTCGAGGCTTACTGTAAGCCATTTCGTTTGCGGCAAAAAAGTTGTAGGTTATTGACCTACTTACATTTTAAATTAAAAAATTATTAATGAAGAAAGTTCTCATACTCAGTGCACTAACAGTTGTATCGAGCGTCTTCGGTTTTGCCAAAGACAGCCTTCGCAAATGGACCAATCAAGAAGGTCGAGTCATTTCGGCGGAGTTGATTTCTCTGGTTGGCGAAAAGGCGACTCTGCGTATGACCAATGGAAGAAAATATGTGGTCGAGCTTTCCACTTTGAGTGATGCCGATAGTAATTACGCCCGGCAATGGCAGACAGCAAAAGAAACCGCGACCAGCATGGAAGAAGCGGGAATCAAATTTGGCGTTACGACCGAGGTCATTGTCGAAACAGCTTTTGATCAACAGACCCCGCCGATTCAAAAAGGAATGATATCCGGATGGAAAGCCGGTATGGGCGAATGGCAAATCGATGATGGTGCCCTGATTGGAGACGAGTTACCGGAGAATAACCATGCATCGTCACTCACTCATCGCTTTGAAGCGACTCATCTAATCATCACTGCCGAGGTGCAATTGGGAACCGCTCAACAAATTGCCTTTGCTTGTCGGGATACAGTTCCACCCAATCTCCATCTCGGGCGTTTATATATCACGCCTGACAAGCTGTGGATCCAACGTATGTCTGGGATTGCTAAAACCACCAAGGCGGAAAAACTGGTTACGAAAAAAGTTAAGCTAGACCCTGAGAGGTGGTATAATGTAACCATTGAAATTATTGGTGATCACTACCGTGCAAAAGTCGGCAAAGAAGAGATCCAGGCGACCCATTCCCGGTTTGCAGACGCCAAGGGGATCATTGCCCTGGTCAACAAAGGACGAGGTGCTAAGTATAGAAATGTTGCCCTATGGCACGCAGAACCAAAGGAGTAAACTACACAACTTTTTTCCCTTCACGAGCCAACTCCAACCCTCCCTCTATTACGAAAGTACAGAGCTGCCATTTCCCAGTCTCTGGATTCTAATTATTTTCTTTGATTTTATCTTTGGCTCAGCGATCCTTCTTACCCGACCACAAGTCTGTTGAGGGATCGTAATTTGGATTGGGTTTCATCATCTGCGCCCCCACTTGCTTGCGCCACTGATGAGCAAACCCGGGCGACCAAAGCATTAGTCTGACCCAAGTTCGTTCTTCACCTCGTTACGATTACTTGACGTAGACTTCCTTCTTCAGGCTGGATATCTCTTCCAGGGCCTCGGTCTTAGTTCTGGTCCCGGCCTTGATCGTTCGTGTAAAGAAATAGGTTATTTATTCTTCGACTTCGACAATATCAATATTGCTACAGTAGGCTGGCACTTTTCCATCATAATAGCTGGTCAGTTGAAGGGATATTGCGTTCCTTCCTTGAGGTAGATCGACTTCAAACGTTTTCCAGCCGTCAGGCGCGGTCTTATCACTGACTTCTTCCGTCAGCAGTCGTTTATGGTTCCCTTTAGAAGTATCTGCTACAATCAGCGTCCAGGAATGATCCTTCTCATGCCCGACCTCTAGAAGCAGCTTATATTTTTTCTTCGGGTCCATTCTTTTGGTCATTTTAAAATTGAAATTCCGACTGCCCTCCTTCGGGATAGAAGCAATCACATTTTCCCGTTCATTAACCTCTTCACGAAAACCGGGGTTTCCCTTTTTTCCGCAGGATCTTGTACTTATAGACAAAGGATTGCCGGGGAATTTCTTTTTAACTGCCGCAGCGAACGGGAATTTTCTTTTTATTGATTCGGCGGTTTTAATTAGGGGTCTGCAGAACTGGGTTTCCATGGGCCGAGATTTCCGGATAGCCCTGATCGTCAGTCATAATGACCAAGACGTTGGGCCGGGCGATCACCGACAAGCTAAGTCCTGCAAAAAACCCCAATAAAAGAGATGATCTTATTATTTTCTTCATAAGTTTTAGAATTTAGAAAGATTCGTAGGCACAACTAAACCCACGAAAGAATTGGTTCACTTGAATCCCTCTGATTACAATCAGGGCCTAGGATCGACTGCCCAGTTCTTATTCCGCATCGTACCATAGTAGGGATAGTAGTCCCAAGGGGCATCGAGACCTAGGGCCCGCGGGTCCTTTGTTTGCTTCAAGCGTTGGTTGAGCTGAGTGCTGAGCTTCTTTTGAATCTTGGCGTATTTCGGTTGGCCGGCGAGGTTTGTGATTTGGCCGGGATCCTTTTTCAAGTCGTAGAGTTCCTCGGCGGGACGCTTGGCGAAGGCAAGGTCGTAAAAGCG
>CALBIN010000260.1 GCA_937893275.1 uncultured Opitutia bacterium
GAGGGGAACCCGGATGCTCGGTATTGTGCTTGGATAATTTCGCCCGTAGAGAATTCGTATGATTGCTAGCCTTGGTATCGAAATATTTCTCAACGCCTTCGACAGTAAAGCCAACGGGAAAACCGGAAGATTTCACAAAGGATATAGTGCCTTTGGGCTCAGCACCCGACTCGGCCTTTTTCAAAGATGTCGCGAGCTCCGAGGCATACCATCTGATTACTTCTTTAAAATCGTTTTTATTAAGCTCTCGGAGACCTCGTAAAAGGAAAGAGGGCAAGGGTGGATCATGCTTCAAGAGAGACTTTACGGTACTGGGATATTTTTTGGAACTCGCCTTTTGAAAAGCACGCCAGACGGCAAAGAACCGATCTTGCTCCATAGCCTTCACCTTGAAAAAAGCACGCCACCGACGAGCCAACTTTGGAAAGAGTTTACGTTTGGCGGCAAGAGCCTCGAACCGGTCGTCCGAAAGTTCACGCCCGTCATGAACAAGTTGCAAATAGGCAGTCAGCCCATCTCTGGAACGTACGGCATTCCAGTTTGATTGAAGATGTTTTTTGACTACAGCCTCCAATTCCTTGCCCTTTTTCTCGAACTCCTTGTAATCTCCGGAAGCCAAGTCCGGCTGACCTATAAAAGGCAGCTCTTTCGGTTGGCGAGCTGAGTTGAATATGCCGTAAAGAGAATAGTAGTCTTCCTGAGGAATAGGATCGAAAAAATGATCATGACATCTGGCGCAACTTACAGTGAAGCCCATTAGACCTCGCGTAACGACATCGATTCTATCGTCAATAATAAGATGGCGCCGATTAAGCAGACGGGGACCAACGGTAAGAAAACCGAGAGCGGCAAGATCGGGGTGGCTTGCGGAATTCACCATCAGATCGGCCGCGAGTTGTTTGCTCACAAACTCATCGAATGGCATTCCTTCGTTAAAAGCCCGAAGAACCCAGTCACGATAGGTGTAGGCGAATGGATAAAGCCTACTGGAACCACCTGCAAGATAGCCTTTAGTATCGGCATAACGAGCCAAGTCCAGCCAGTAACGACCCCATCTTTCACCAAAACGAGGCGAAGAAAGAAACTTGTCCACGGCCAGTTCATAGGCATCCGAGCGTTCATCATTCTCAAACTCACGGATCTGCTCAAAAGAAGGTGGCAGTCCCGTCAGGTCAAATGACAAACGACGGAACAAGACCGCTTTGGATGCCGCAGGTGACGGATCGAGTCCGCTTTGACTCAGCTTGGAACGAACAAAGGAGTCAATTGAACTGGGAACATCTTCAACTCGATGAGGTACTGTTCGCCTGACTGGCTTAAAGGACCAATGATCAAAACTTTTTCCAAGCACGGGGTATTCAGGCTTCAATCCATAAAGCGGGACGACAACTACCCATAGAAGCAAAAAAAGGCAATGGTACGACACAAATGGATTCATGCCGTAAAAAGCAAAGAGAGACAACTCGTTTTTCAGGGTAAAACCGGAGCCAATCGGGGGGGTAAGGCATAAGGTCTACCAATTTCGTAAAGACGACGAACTTCCTCTTCGTCAAAAGCTTCGTTGAAGACAAAAAATTCGTCAATGGAACCGCGCAAACCATGGCCCCTTTTACCTTTCAATTGTCCGCCGTTATGCCCAAGTGCGCTTTTGCCGAAGAAAAGTTTCAGGTCCACCTGCATTTTTTCCCGACTGAAAGGACGACCATCGACGTAATGACTGACCATCTTATTATCTGCATCGTAAGTAGTCGCCAAATGCGTCCATTGGCCAATCCTTTCTTTTCGAAAAGCAACGGAAGAAACATATTGAATCAAGGAATCGGTTCCCTTGGCTCGAAGAACGATGCGTCCTGTTCCATCGATCCCCCAGCACGCAGCCCCCAAACTAGCGGTCGTTGGGTTGGTTATAGGGCTGCAAAGGATAGGATTCATAACGCTCCCGAGCTCCTTCAAGCGCACCCAAGTAGCAAAAGTGGCGGATCGCAGACGTTTGGGAAGTTTGATATTCACGCGATCGTTTTCTCCCGCAAAAGAAAGAGCACCCTTGCCGGGCCAACGTCCCTCACTCCATTTGCAACCAACGATTGCGCCATCGTGACGCTCCTTTTTTGATTGTGCGTCATCACGAAGGATACGTGACCACGAACGGTGATCG
>CALBIN010000261.1 GCA_937893275.1 uncultured Opitutia bacterium
CATAGAGGATCTTGGCGTAGGTGAGAGGTTCGTCGACGAGGAGCTGGTCAAGGATGTCGTTGACGTAGGCGGGATCCGTTACAGTGCAGTTGAAGTCGGTGGTAAGCCAGTCGACGGCGAGCTTGTTGGCAATGGCGCCGACAGCGGCGAGGCGATCGTAGTCCCAGTCGGCGTCGTTACCGCGAAGCTTGATTTTGAGACAGTTGAGACCATCGCGGGCGATCCAGTCTTCTAGGTGCACGGGGTATCCGTCGTCGGGTTCGTCTCCTGTCAGATCGGCGGTAGTAAGGGGATCGAGACCACCCACTAGATGCCAGACAGGTTGGAGGGATTTTGGAGAGGGGTCGAAATAGTCGGCTGGAGCCTTTCCGATGAAGGAGACATCGGAACCCCCCGTAGGTTGAAGAAAGGCGGAGAGGTCGCGGTTAAGGTAATCGGAACCATAAGCTTGGTAGATGGGAAGTTCGTTGATTTTGCCGTAGGCGTCGTGTAGGGCGACGTCGAAGGCGGAAGCGCAAACGAGGGCAGCGAGCCAAGGCATGGGTTCTTGTCCGGGTCGAAGCCCGGCATTGAAGTCGGCGAGGATTTTCGGCAAGCGACCAAAAAGAAAATCATGACCCAGTTCCAAAGCGTGACCGTACGCAGAGATGGAGGAGATTTTGGGGCAGAGGCGCTCAGTGAAATCCTTGAGAGTATCGTGACGATCAGAATAAGAAATGGACGAAGGCCAAACCCACTGTACGCTGAGCGGAGTTTCTCCCCATCCGGTCGCCTCAATGCCGCTAGCGTTAGCGACAGTAACGCTGGCCCGGGCACAGGTGACGGAAGTGAGAGTTTCCGAACCGAACTTAAGCGGGACACGCGTTTCAACGGGTATGAAACGAAGTGAAGCGCTTTCAATTCTTACATCACGATGGGAGGGCATAGGACAGTACACATTAAATTGAGCGGCATGGTCAAACCGATTGCAAAAAGGTTTTGCTTTTCCTCTTGGCAGAAAATTGCGAAGATGGATGCAATTATGGATGGGGATATAATAGGTCTTTTCGCACTGCTGGTAGGACTGGAGTTGATTCTGGGCGTAGACAACGTGTTGGTCATTGCGATTCTTGTCTCTCGACTGCCCGAGGAAAAACGTAACTTGAGTCGGAATTTTGGCCTGACCCTCGCCATGGTAGCCCGAATCGTAATGATAATCGGGGGGCTGAAACTAATTGAATTGACGGAACCTGCATGGCCGAGCGGACCTGCATGGTTTGCCTACTCCATAAGAGACCTCGCCTTGATGGCAGGAGGACTCTTTCTGATTTGGAAAGCGGTTAAGGAAATTCATTCGACGGTGGAGATGGAAGAGGAAAAAGGTCCAAGTGGCGTAGGGACAAGCTTTGGTTATGCCATAACGCAGATCGTGATTCTCGACATCGTGTTCTCCTTGGACTCAGTTATTACTGCAGTGGGGCTCACGAACAATCGAATCGTCATAATCACGGCCGTGGTCCTTTCCTTCGGTGTAATACTTTTCTTCGCCAAACCGATTGGAGAATTCATACTAGCCAACGTCTCAATCAAGATATTGGCCTTGGCCTTTCTCATCGTGATCGGGATCACAATCTTTATGGAGGGTATGGGGAAGCATGTGGACAAAAAGCTCATCTATATACCGATGGGTTTTGCCATGGTCATCCAATTTCTACAGATGCGACACAGTCAAAATAAGGAAAAGTTGAGCCAAAAGAGCGAGTCGCAATAAAGCCAAACTTTTCCAAGAACATCTTAATCTTAACTATAGTAGACCAAGCCATGAGTA
>CALBIN010000262.1 GCA_937893275.1 uncultured Opitutia bacterium
CTCCCCGACTGGACTTCCCCCGACCGCCTCGAATACACCAACTTACTCTTTGACCTGCTGGTCGAGATTTCGGAGGAGGGCACCGAAGGAAGCGTGAGCACCTTGCCGGGGTCCTTCAAGGAATTCATACCCTCGGGCGAAATTCCCGACGTCATGCTCGATCACCTCGCGGCATGCGCTCAACACATTGATAAAGCAGCCAAGGCAAAGAATCTTGACCTGCACCTCGGCTTGGAACCGGAACCACTCGGACTCTTTGAGACAAGCCAAGAAACCGTGGCCTTTTTCGAAAAGCTCCAAACACGTTTCGGCTCGGACGAAGAATGGAGAAACGTTCTCGGCGTAAACTACGACACCTGCCACCTCGGAGTGGAGTACGAGGAACCCGACGACGCCCTCGATCGCCTTGCAGAAGCCGGTATCAGGATAAGCAAAATCCATCTCAGTTCTGCGCTCAAGGCCGTACCCACGACTGCCAACCTGAAACGTTTGGCGAGCTTTCAGGAAGAGGTCTACCTCCACCAAGTCGTGGAGGCGAAAGACGGCGAGGTCATCCGCCGTCACAAGGATCTCGATCTTGCACTCGATTTTGCCAAAACCAATCCAACCGACATTGGAGATGAGTGGCGCATCCACTTCCACGTACCCTTGCACACTCCTCCCGGAAATGACCTCGGCGATACCCGCGATCACGTCGAAGGGACGCTAGACTACCTCGCCAAGGCCCCCGCAGTCTGTCGTCATCTCGAGATGGAAACATACACTTGGGAGGTGCTGCCGGACAACCTACGTTCAGGCGACGTGGTGGACCAAATCATTCGCGAGTACGACTGGACGCTTGCCGAGTTGGACAAGCGAGGATTGAACACCGGTTGAATTCATGGCCTTCCTCCGCAATTTACTGACTCTCGGACGCATCTCGAACCTGCCCACGGTCTGGACCAATTGTACGGCAGCTTGGACAGTAAACGCCTTTGCCTCCCCGATCGTGCGGGAAATGCCGAACCCCATCGAAGACTTAAGCCTGCTTGCATGGGGGCAACTCGGTTGGCTCCTAATTGGGGCTAGCCTGCTTTACGTCGCGGGCTGCACCCTAAACGACGCCTTCGATCAAGGATTCGACAAACAGTATAACCCGCAGCGACCCATTCCGAGCGGAGAGATGAAACCGATGGCCGTTTGGCTGGCTGGTTTTGCGGAATTGATCGCAGGATCATATGTTCTGCTGGAACTTGCCGAGGTGTCCAAGATTTGGTTGGTAGCGCTGACGGTGGCCATTTTAGCCTATGAAGCCGTCCACAAGAAATGGTCGGGAGGAGTATGGATCATGGGTTCTTGCCGTTTCTTCCTTTGGCTTGCAGCAGCTTCCGCGGCAAATGAATCTCTGGCTCCCTTGACTATTTCCTGGGCGGGGATCATGGCCTTTTACGTGGTGGGAATTAGTCTATTTGCCAGAGGTGAAGCAACAGGTGGCTCGGGAGAAAACCGCTTGCCTATTCTCTTGTTGTTCGGTGCCCCACTCTTTGCCTTGGCCCTACTCGTTTATTGGAATAATTTGCCGCCGACCGCTCAGTTTGCAACCAATGTCGCGGGTCTCGTTTCGGTGTGGCTTGCCTACACTGCGGTTCAACGCATGAGGACAGGCGAAAAAGGATGCATAGGTCAGGGCGTAAGTCGCTTGTTGGCTGGGATTGCAGCCTGCGACGCAACCGCCATGGGACTAGTCTCCCCTTCCCTCGCGTATGGCTGCCTTGCTTGCATACCCATTGCCTTTTTAATGCAAAAGAAGTTTGCAGCGACCTGAGACTGCTGCCTAAATGGCAAACTTCTCCCCGATGGAAAATACTCACACTATGATTCGCCGCAACGTGCGGCTCGACCTTCAGCATTCCGTTTACTTCACGCGGGAAGCGTTCTCGACTGGCAACGAAACGCTGGCAAAGATCCTTCGACCGAATCGAGAGGGACGTCGTTCGAAGGTCATCCTGTACGTCGATGAAGGCCTTCTCGACGGTAACCCGAATCTCCCCAAACGGATCAACCAGTATTTTCGTGCGCACGAAGAAGAAATTAACCTCGTGCACGAGCCTCTGTTCATTAAAGGTGGCGAAGCAGCCAAGAACGACTGGAGCCTCGTAGAAAAGGTCTGGAGCGACATTAACGAACATAGCATTTGCCGGCACTCTTTCGTGGTGATCGTTGGCGGGGGCGCTGCTCTTGACCTCGTGGGATTTGCAGCAAGCACTGCTCACCGAGGCATTCGTCTCGTTCGTCTCCCCACCACCACGCTCAGTCAGGGCGATGGCGGCATCGGCGTAAAGAACGGCGTAAATTTCTTCGGCAAAAAGAACTGGGTTGGTGCCTTTGCCGTCCCCGACGCCATCGTCAATGATGCCTCTTTCCTCCGAAGTCTTCCCGAAAATCAGAAACGGGCAGGCTACGTCGAGGCAGTCAAGGTGGCTTTGATTAGAGATCGTTCCTTCTTCGAATTCATCGAGGAGCGAGTCGATGCACTAAGCAAATTTGAGGAAATAGCGATGGAGCAAGTCGTTCGCAAAAGTGCAGCCCATCACCTCGACCACATTGCCGGCTCAGGAGATCCTTTTGAAAAAGGGTCCGCCAGGCCACTCGATTTCGGTCACTGGGTAGCCCACAAGCTGGAACAAATCTCGGACTTTCGAATCGGACACGGTGAAGCGGTTGCAATCGGACTCGCGGTAGATCTCGTTTACTCGGCTCGCGTAGGCCTCGTTAAACCTGAAACCACCGAACGAGTACTTCGTCTATTGGAAAGATTGGGCTTCGACCTCTACGATAAATTGCTACTGGACGAAAGCAAAGATGGGGAGCGAATCATTCTGGAAGGTCTTGAAGAATTCCGCGAGCACTTGGGTGGACAACTCACCATTACCCTCATCCAAGGAATCGGTGAGGGCATCGAGGTCAACGCCATGGATCGCGAAGAAATCCTCGCATCGGTGGAAGACCTGCACAAACGCCACCTCGCTACACCCGTCAAATAGTCTATGACGACGTCCGGGCAGGACGGCATGGGCCGGGCGGTCATCATTAACGTGGTAGGGTTGACACCCCGCCATCTGGGTGAACATACGCCCGCACTAAGTGCATTCGCCACGAGGTCCGGGCATTCACAAACATCGATTAAACCAGTTCTGCCCGCAGTCACTTGTACGGCTCAAGCGACTTACCTTACTGGCAAGACCCCCGCCGAACACGGGATCGTGGCGAACGGCTGGTACGATCGCTCACTCAGCGAGCACCATTTCTGGAAACAGTCGAATCATCTAGTTGAAGGAGAAAAGCTTTGGGAAACGCTCAGGCACGACAAAAAGGAACTAACCTGCGCAAAGCTCTTTTGGTGGTTCAACATGTATTCCTCCGCCGACTTTTCCATTACTCCCAGACCTCTTTACAGGTCCGACGGACTCAAGACCTTCGACGTGCACACCAACCCACTTGCCATGCGCGAGGAAATCAAGGCCGACCTCGGCGACTTTCCGTTTTCGTCCTTCTGGGGGCCAAGGGCGGGCATCGCGTCATCCCAATGGATCGCGGAGTCTGCCAAATGGACAGAGGAAAAGTATTCTCCCGATCTCTCTCTAGTCTATTTACCCCATCTCGATTACGACCTCCAACGCCTAGGTCCAAATCATCCCGACATCCCCAAGGAACTGCGGGCCATCGACGAGGTGGCTGGCAACCTGATCAACTTTCTGGAAAAGAGAGGTGTTCGCGTGGCCATACTTTCCGAATACGGAATCACCGAAGCCAATAAAGTCGTCTACCCTAACCGAGCCTTTCGGACAAAAGGTTGGATAAGCATTAAGGACGAACTGGGCCTGGAATATTTGGACTGCGGAGGCTCTCGGGCCTTTGCGATTACCGATCACCAGATCGCCCATGTCTACCTCAGAGACGACTCGCCCTCCTTTGCCGCAGAGGTGCGGTCTTCACTAGAAAGCTTAGATGGGGTGGCAAAGGTATTCGATAAGGATTCCAGAAAAGAAGCGGGACTTGACCACGAAAGAGCAGGCGACCTCATTGCCATCGCCGAGGAAGACGCATGGTTCGCTTATTACCATTGGGAAGAGGACGCCAAGGCGCCCGACTTCGCTCGCTGCGTAGACGTCCACCGAAAATATGGTTACGACCCTGCCGAATTGTTCGTCGATCCCGCAATTCCCTTTCCCACGGCAAAAGCAGCCCTACGTTTGTTCCAAAAGAAAATGGGATTTCGCATGTCCATGGACTTAATACCTCTGGACGCCTCCCTCGTCAAAGGAACGCACGGCGCCATTCCCAAAGACAAGTCCGATTGGCCGGTGCTCTTAGGCTCCATCCCCGAACCTCAAGGAGAATGGATCTCTTCAACGGAAGTAAGAGACATCCTCCTTCGGTTTTGCACTCATTAAACAAAAAATCTTGGAAAAAAATCTACTTTAACCTTGCGCGTCTAAGAATTAAGATAATGGAATGGTGAGAGCGTAAAAGAAAAAATTCAGCTCTTTACTGCTAATCCTCTCCACCAAACATCAGAAACCCAAATCATCGAACCAATCGTGAGTGCAGCCACCAAAAAAAAGACCACTACTACCAAAGCTTCTGCTGACGACGAAAAAATGGCGAAGGCCCTCGTCGACGCTTATGACAAACTGAAAGCTCAAGTACACAAAGTGATCGTCGGGCAAGACGATGTCTTGGAGCAATTGCTCATCGCCATGCTAGCTCGTGGTCACTGTTTGCTTGAAGGTGTACCGGGCTTGGCCAAGACGCTCATGGTGCGTTCACTGTCACAAGCCATCAACTTAAGTTTCCGACGTATTCAGTTTACCCCCGACCTGATGCCTGCCGATATTACGGGCACTGACATCATCCAAGAAGACAAGACAACCGGACACCGCGAACTAGTATTTGAGAAAGGTCCGATTTTCAGCCAAATCGTACTGGCTGATGAAATCAATCGTACTCCTCCAAAGACACAGGCCGCCTTGCTCGAGGCCATGCAGGAACACGACGTGACCGTTGGCGGGAAGACCTATCACCTTGAGGAACCCTTCTTCGTTTTGGCCACCCAAAACCCGATCGAGCAGGAAGGCACCTATCATCTTCCCGAAGCCCAACGAGACCGTTTCCTTTTTCAAGTGATCGTCGATTACCCTTCGCGCGATGAGGAACGGCAAATTGTCGAGCAAACCACCTCGACCTTCGAGTCGGAACTGGAACCCGTAATCGACGGCAAGACCATCATAGAATGCCAAGAGACGGTAAGACGGGTACCGGTACCCGAACATGTCTACGACTTTATTCTCGATCTCGTGCGCATGGCTCGACCGAAGGAAGAATCGGCTCCGAAGTGGGTTAAGGATCTCATTGAATGGGGACCCGGACCACGGGCTTGCCAGCAACTAGTGCTCGGGTCCAAGGTGCGGGCTTTGCTGCGTGGTCGCTATCACGTAACCGTGGACGACGTAGAGGCTCTTGCCCACCCGGTTTTGCGTCACCGCATCGTCCCGACCTTCAACGCAGAAGCCGAAGGCATCTCCGTAGAATCCCTCATCGATCGTCTGCTCAAGGACGCACCGAAGAAGCAGGAAGCCGTGATGTAAGGGTTGAACCGACCTTTAACATATACGAATCGCGCGCCAAGTGGCCACGGTAACTGACTATCTAGATCCGAAGGACCTCTCTCGCCTCGCCAACCATCAGGTTTTGGCGAAGAGAGTGGTAGAAGGATTCTGCTCGGGGCTTCATCGTTCACCCCACAAGGGTTTCAGCGTCGAGTTCAAGCAGCACCGCCAATATGTACATGGAGACGAAATTCGTCACCTCGACTGGAAGGTATACGGAAAAACCGATCGTTTTTTCATACGCGAATACGAAGAAGAGACCAACCTGCGATGCAACATCCTCCTCGATGCCAGCGGATCCATGGCCTACGAGGGAACACGAACGGAAGGCCGATCCAAACTTCATTATGCCTCTCGCCTAGCGGCTTGCCTGTCATACATGATGCTCAAGCAGACTGATAGCGTTGGGCTCATCACCTTTGACACAAAAGCCCGCAAGATTCTCCCACCTCGCGGACAGCCCGCTCACGTCCGCAACATCGTCGACGTACTCGAAGAAACCTCCCCCGGAGGAGAAACCGACCTCGGCGCCGTGTTCCACGAATTGGTTCCAAAGCTTAAACGCCGCGGCCTCGTAATAATAATTTCAGACTGTTTCGGTGACCTTGATTCGGTGATGAACGGCTTGGCGCACTTTCGCCACGCCAAGCACGACGTCGTAATATTTCAGATCTGGGACCCCGACGAACTGGACTTCCCCTTCAAGCAGTGGACGCGTTTCGACTGCTTGGAAGTGGCCGACAAGAAGCACACGGTGGACCCGACTCACTTGCGCCAAGCTTACTTGGAGAACTTGGAAAACTATCGAGAAAACTTCACTCAAGGTTGCCACCGCAATCGCATCGACCTTGTGCCGATGACCACCGACCAACCTTATGCGGAAGCCCTTTCATACTATCTCGCCTTGCGCAAGCGCGGTGGAAGACCTTCGAGAAAATGAATTTCCTCAACGTCGGCTTGGCATTCGGAGCTGCAGCAGTGGTCATTCCGCTACTCATTCACATTTTTAACCGCAGCCGATTCAAAGTGGTGACTTGGGGAGCCATGCACTTGCTTGAATCGGTGTTGCGCGTGAACCGCAGACAAGTACAGCTCGAGCAAATCATCCTGCTTATCATTCGCTGCGCCATTCCAATTCTGCTGGCGCTTTGCTTGGCCCGCATGGTGGTCACGGATTGGGGGCCATTCCTGCACCGAATCATTTTGCCCTTGGCGGCGTTGGCTTTCCTTATCCTCGTGGCACTCGTGCCGAGCCTTAAGAAACTCTTCGGCATTCTTTGCGCCGCTTGCATCATTTACGCCATCGCTGCGGAGGCTGGGATTTTTGGAGGAGGATATGAAAAGAAAAACGTGAGCTCGGATTCCACGGATATCGCGGCCTCAACGGTTATCTTGCTTGACGATAGCTTTTCCATGAATGCGGATGGCGGTTTTGCCAAAGCCGGCGCGTTCACCGAAGGCTTCTTGAAAAAGCTTAAGAAAGGATCAGACGCTTCCGTCGTGCGGATGGGGGGAAGCGCCTCACCCATCTTCGCCAAACCCACCTCCGAAACAGAAGCCCTCGGTGAACGATCGGGTCAACTCAAGGCGTCCTACGACAAGGTCGATCTTATAGGATCGCTCGACGCGGGAATCGCCACCATCCACGAAGGACGAAACGCCAAACGCGAAATCATTCTTGTCTCCGATTTCCGCAAGGCCGATTGGGAAAAGACGGGAGGGGCACTTGCGACCTTGAAGGAAAGACTGGACAATGAGCCCCTCAAGCCCGCCATCACCCTCATCGACGTCGGCGGCCCGGCTCGAGAAAACGTTTCGGTTGATTCCATCGAACTTTCGGCCACTTCCGTAGGAGTGGGACAGAAAGTCCTCGTGCGAGCGGAGCTACGCAACCACGGCAGCTCGTCCTACGAAGGCGACCTTCAAGTTCGTCTTCTTGTGAACGAAGAGTTAGATCCGGTTGACGAAACGGTAGTCTCCCTCAATCCGGGTGAAACGGGCCAAGTTCTTTTCACTCACAAGTTCACGGAAGCCGGTTCGACTGTAGTCACCATCGAAATTGGGGCTAGCGATGCTCTTGACGACGACGACCGAAGATCCGCCTCGGTTACCGTATTGGACCGCATCGGCGTACTCCTTGTCGACGGATCTCCCTCCGAGGAATGGTTAAGCGGAGAGACGGATTTCCTTAAGCTTGCCCTCACTCCATTTGAGGAAGCCAAGATCAAGAATTCCGTGGAAACAAAAGACTTAATCGACGCCTCAGTTGTAACGCTCTCAAACTTTGATCCCACCAAGCATCTCGACGGCAACCAGAGCGTGGTGGTCCTCGCCAACGTTTCCAGCCTGAATGATGACCAAATTTCAGCACTTTCCTCCTTTGTCCGCAACGGGGGTGGACTGTGGCTTGCCCTCGGAGATAAAGTCGACGCCGATTGGTACAACGACGTTCTTGGATCAGAAGCAAACGACCTTCTCCCCCTACCCCTCCGTAACATTGGCGGAAGCTTATCCGACGATTCCGTGCGCACTCGCGTGGTAGCCTCTCACTTCGAACACCCCGCACTCTCGCTCTTCAACGATCGCAGGAACGGTAATCTAGCCGACGCAGACCTTTGGCGGTGGCATCGTTTAGGCGAAAGCGACGGGATCGGGGCCCAAGACGCCACAGTACTCGCAAGACTTGAAACGGGAGATGTGTTTCTCGCCGAGAAAAAAGTGGATAAGGGAATAGTCATACAGATGGCGACCACCGTAGATGGTGACTGGACGAACATGCCAGTCCGCTCCTGCTATTTGCCCCTAGTTCAGCAGATTGCCTCCTACCTCGCCGATCAAGTGACCCCACCACGCAACCTGCCGGCGGGAGCCACCCTCACTCATTATCTCCCCGAAAAGGATGCGGGCAAAACGTTAAACGTAACGAGCCCCGACGGCTCCACCCATACCATAAAGGCTGTCAAGCGTGGTTCACAGGCAGTAGCCGAGTTTTCCAACACCCGAAAACCCGGCACCTACCAGATGAGCGGAGAAGAAGGAAGCCCGGTCAAGTTCGTAACAAACGCATCGCCACGAGAGTCTCAACTGGATCGCATGTCGGAAGAAGAGATTCGGGAAAGCGCAAATGCTCTCGCCGAATCCATCGATTTTATCGACGCCTCCGAAAAAGACGCTCTAGCCCAGTATCTGGAACTGGATGGGGCCCGAACCTTTGGTCGCGAAACATGGAAGATACTCCTCGGGGCAGTCCTTGCCCTAGTCCTGCTTGAATTGATTCTGCAACGAATCTTCGGGAGGGTGCGAACATGAACGACGATCGCACCGGCAGCAGCTTTCACCTCGCGGGAGATATTGAACCTTGGCTGGGTATCTTACTCGCCTTGGGCACCGCTGCTCTGGCGTGGTGGCTTTATCGGCTCGAGACTCGAAAAGGAACGATTGCCCCCTTGGATAAAGTGCTTCCGCTTCTTCGCGCTGTCGCTGCAGGTCTAATCGTCATGATCCTCACCGGCCCGACGATAAGCAACGTCAGTGAGAAAGGGCAGCGAGGACGAGTATTGGTTTTTCTGGATGCGTCGAAGAGCATGTCCATCACGGACGAGCACATGTCTCCCGGTCGAAAACTTCTCTTGGCAGAAAGACACGGCTGGCTTCCAAAGGACCAAAATCTTCTCGACCCGGCGCTTCTCGATGCCGCGGATCTTCTCGCAGAAGCACGGATAGGATTGAATGAAGGGCTGTCAGACCCCACCGCGGACCTAATTAAACTTAGAGAAATCTTCGCGAATAAAACCAAGAAAGCATCCGAACTGCTTTCGGGAAAAGAATACGAAGTTTCGACCGCTCCTGAACGTAAGGGAGTTCTTTACCATGAAGTCTGGAATGGCATCCCCGACGGTACGGTCACGAGCCTCACTAATCACCCTAAATTCAAGGAAGGAAAACCGGATTCAGCCAGTTACATAACTGCCGCCGAAAGTCCATCGGACGTGGGCGACAACTTCGGTAGACGGATCCGGGGAATAATTGTTCCTCCCGAATCCGGCGATTATCGCTTTTCGGTCAACGCCGACGACGAGTGCGTGGTTCGTCTGAACAACGCCGGAGAAAATCCGGATAACGCTCGGGAAATCTTAAGAACTCAAGGAACGACCGGACCGATAGCACTCGATCACTCCAAGCGATACTATTTTGAAATTTTACACAAGGAGGCAGCAGGCGGTGATTTCTGCACAGTTGGATGGACCTTGCCTAGCGGCCGCATCGAACGCCCCATACAGGGGAAACATTTTCGTGCGCCTAGCTACGATAGCCCACCGACCTTTCCCGAACTGCGTGAAAGCATGCGCGCCGATGTAGTAAAAGCAGCTCAATCATTAAAGAAAGGAAAGGATGATACTGCAGAAACCAACATGCGCACAACACTATCGAACCTTACCGAAAGCGCTCTCTCCTATGAACTCCGGTTTCGAGACACGTTTGAGGTATATGCAGAAAATCGTGCGGCAGGAGATGATGAAAACATTAAGAAAGCCATCGAATCATTTAACTCGAACGACAGATGGCAACGCGCCACTCGACTGCTCACTCAGCGCCGAAACAGCATCCTCAAGGAATTGGCCGACACTCACATCATAGAAGTACGTTCACTTGCCGGACTAGAAACTGAACGCCTATGGGACAACACCGGCGATGCGGATCCTCCACCCGATTTCGGCCAATCTCCTGAGACCCGACGCACCGACCTCGCGACAGGTTTGCAAACTGCTATCAAGGTGGACGAGGACAACGGAGAAAACAAGGATGCCAAACAATCCAGAACGGCCGCCGTTATCCTATCAGACGGTTTACACAATATCGGTGCATCCCCTTTCGAGACCGCGAAGCTAATGGCTGGACGCGACATTCCCATACACACCATCGGTTTTGGCAGCGTAACCCCCCCTCCCGATCTAGCCGTCATCGAGGTAGAAACTCCTGCCAAAGTACTCAAAGATGATCGCTTCCGGGGCTCAGTCACGCTCAAGGACAACCTGACCCCGGGTACGCCCTTCAAGATCGTGATCGAGGACGACCTGAACCAGACCATATGGGAAGAAAGCTTTTCCGGCATGAGCGCAACGCGTCGACGAGTCGCTTTTGATTTCTCTGTCGAAGAACTGGTGGAGGAAAAAATATCCAACCTTGGCTTGGACAACAGTGTCGAGGTTAACGCAGTCCCCTTTCGCATGAAAGTACGCGTAGAGCCAGTTGAGGGAGAAGCTCGTGGCGACAATAATGTGCTATCGTTCGCCTTCGACGCCATCACGAAGAAGAACAACATGCTCATCATCGACGGTCGACCGAGGTGGGAAACCCGTTACCTACACAATCTATTTGAACGTGACGAGCGGTGGACAGTGACAGTTGCCTTCGCGGGTCCCGGGTCCGACGATGGCGCCCTACCCCGCGGCGAGGAAGGAGATGTCTTCCCTTCCGACAAGAAAACTCTTTTCTCTTACGACCTACTGGTATTAGGCGAAATAGCCCAAGGCCTTTTCGAAGAAGAGGAACTGGAATGGATTCGCGATTTTGTGGCCAGCAGGGGAGGCGGCATAATACTTTTGGACGGTCCGAGGCAAAAGTTTCGTGAATACGCCGATGACGAAGACAACCCGATCGCCTCCCTTCTTCCAGTAAAATGGAATGAAGACGGCCCCAAGCGACTGGCTCCACAGTCTCTTCGCCTGACAGAGCGAGGTCTGGCTACGCCCGCCCTTTTCCTCCACCCTTCAGCCGAACGCAGTGCCGAACTCTGGGGCTACGTCCCTAAACCCGGTTGGGTTGCCCCCACGGAAGCCCTGCCCGGAACAGACGTGTATCTCGAGGCTACTCTGGATGAAAAAGGCGAAGAAGCCGTTCCACTTCTCGTGTCTCGGACAGTGGGAGCCGGCAAGACTCTCTATGCTGGTTTCGACAGCACTTGGCGCTGGCGCTTCGAGGTAGCCGACAAATACCACCAGCGCTACTGGCACCAAATAGCCTCTTGGATTATGGAAAAGCCATTTGCGGTAAGCGACGAGTTCGTCGCCATTGATCCCGGTGCATCCACTTATCGCCCCGGCGAATCAGCTGCTCTTCGGATTCGAGTTCGCGATCGCGAAGGGAAGCCTCTCGATGACCCAAAAGCAGAGGTCGAGGCGCTAATATGGAGAGAAGGTAAGATCGTGGCCACCGTACCGATGAAAACCGACCCCGACTCGGGCGGTCTCTTCCAGGGCGAAACGCCGGCACTCAGTCCAGGAGAACACCAAGTGACAGTACGCGTAGACGGCCTTTTCGAAGAAGATGAACTGCGAAGCAAGGTCGAGTTTCTCGTCCGAGAGCCTGAAAGCCCAGAGCTCGCAACGCTTATTTGCAAGGAGGACCTTCTTCGAGATGTGGCCAAACTTTCCGGCGGAAGCTACTTGCGTGAAGAGCAAATAGGACGATTAAATGATTTGCTTAAGCCCATAAGCTCGGGCAGACTCGTGAAAAAGGAAATCGCTCTTTGGCAAAGCTACTGGTGGTTCGTACCTATCATTTTGTTATTGGGCCTGGAACTCTTCCTGAGAAAACGGGCAGGCATGCTATAAAGCAAAACGGAGAATAGACATGAGCGTACAAGTAGATCCAATCATCCTACAAAAACTGGAAGACTTTCGACGCAGGCGTCGAAACCTAATCTTCCTTCGTGGATTCTGTTCGGCAGTCGTTAGTCTGCTCGCTGTTTTCTCCACAATCGCGGTGGCCGATTATCTCGTCAGCGTCTACGTTAAAGGTGGAATGCCCGACGAGGTGAGAACCGCTCTTTCCTACCTAGGCTATGGGGTGGTCGTCTTTGCCGTATGGCGCACCTGCGCTCGTTTGCTAATACATCTTCCAAGCAGAAGACATCTCGCCCGATTGATCGAGCAAACCGCTCCTGACCTTAGGGAGGACTTGTTGTCCGCCGTGGAACTGGGAAGAGATGACGGGGCCGAACTCGACTCCGAAATCTTTCGCAACTTGGTCCAAAAAGACGTTTCCTCGAGAGTCAAGGACCTCGACATGTCCAACGCTCTTCCACTGACCCGGCTTCGACGTTGGCTTCAAGCTACCGCCGCGTTGATCGTATTTACCTTGGTCTTGCTCAATATTCCCGATTTCGGAGGCCAATTCCAGCAACTCATGGGCCGAGCTCTTTTGCCGGGAGCCAACATAGCCCCCTTGACTGATATCGAAGTAGCGATCTTGGCTCCAAGCAACGATAAAACCATTACCCCAAAAAGTGAACCTCTTCGATTCTTGGTTGAGGTAAAAGGGAAAGAAAAAGATCAGACCTTTGGCCGCGTTGAACTGGAAACAAAGATAAAGAACGCCAAATTAAATCCCGTTGCCATGGCTCCTCGCCAAGCAAACCAGTTCTCGCTCGACTACAATGTGGACCGTGAAAAGTTCGAATACCGAGTTTGGGTGGACGGTTCGCCTCGCACAAAATGGTTCGACATGGACGTTGCCTCTCGACCCTACGTCACCTCCTTCACCAAGACCTACCGCTATCCCGAATACACCAAGCTCGAACCAATTACCGCAACCGATGACCGCGGAGATTTGTCTGGTTGGGAAGGTACCGAGGTCGACCTTGTCCTTAATACAAACCAAGTCGTCACTGAAGGCACGATGGAGTTGGACCTTACGGGAGGAGGCCTTTCGAAACTTCAACTTTCTCCGACCGCCGATGGAAAAGGGCTAAAGACCACGCTCGTTCTAGAAAAGCCGGGCACCTATCACACCCTAGGAGTCACCTCCCAAGAAACAGGTTGGAAAAGCAAACCTTCGCAAGCTTATGAAATTGCCGTGCAACTGGACGAAGCTCCCGCCATTCGAATCGTCTCCCCGGAAGAAAAGTCCCAGCTTCTAGCACCCGACGACATCCTTGCGCTCACCGCCGTGGCCGAAGACGACCTCGCCCTCGAAAAGATTGAATTCCATGTTCGCGTGAACAATCGTGGCTGGCAAAAATTCCCCGTTCCCGGCCTCGTGACGCCCATCGACGAAAAAAACGTTGTTCTGCGATTCGACTTGGATCTGCTCGATCTAAAACTGCGCCCCAATGACAGTGCCACCCTCAAGCTGGTCGCCTACGACCGGAAGGGAGCAATCGGTGAATCCGACCCAATACAGCTTTCAATCATTTCTCGTGACCTAGATCTCTCCGCCATCCAGACCATCAAGCTTAAGAGCCTACTAGTCGAAGGCGTAACCGAACTCGCTGAGGCCGCCGAGGCCCGAGCAAAGGAAAACGACGAGCTTTACTCGACCGTCCTAAAAAAGAATGGAGAGCCAATCTCCGGCGCAACTGCCGATCGGATGCGCTCCCTAACGCGTTCCCTAGTCGAGGAAAGCACCCTCCTCTTCGATCAAACCTTGACCACCCTGACCGCAATGCCCCGCGGAACCGACTCCTTCGAAGTCACCCTTGTTACTCGTGCCGTAAATGCGATAAACCAACTGCGACCGGGAATTGCCTCCACTCATGCCGAAACGGCCCTGGCTTCCGAAGACTCGAAAGTTCGTAAACAAGCCGTACAGGACTTGAAGGGATCGATCGAGTCCGACAAGGGATTGCTCGGGAACCTAAGGAACATGGCAAAGGTTCAACTCAACCAACAAGTACTGGCCGTTGGTACCACCTACCTTAGGCAACTGTTGAAAAATCAAGCAGAATTAATCGAGTTGGCCAAAGGGGAATATCATTACAAGTTTGTTGCTCGGAGGCAAGAAGTTGCCCTCAATCATTGGCGAACCATAGAAAACGTTTTTAATGCCGGTAGCAATCGTCGGACTTCGGCAACAAAACAAATCAGTAAACAAGAGGGTAGCCTGCGAGCTGCCCTGGACGCCGAAACACCCGATAGGGCAAAACTTGCGGGTGAGATCGCAAAGTGGAACGACAGCGTCAGACGATTTTACGAAGTGGAACAAAACTTACTTCGTAGCAGAACCCGTTCACTTCGATCAAACCGAGAAAACTTCCTTTGGCAAGTTCGAGACTCTTGGCATGACATTGATGAATTCGCCCAAAAAATCACTTTGCTCAACTCGAATGAAAACGAATACGCAGGAATGGGACGCATCTTGGGAGATGGGCAATGGCCTGCTTTGGTATCGGAGCTTCAAGGGAGATCTCGTTTGGAAGAGTCTCGAAAGGATGCCGATTCAGCATTCGTCAAGGACACCGGCCAAGCATCCAGAGCGCTTCAAGCTCTCGGGAACCAGTTCAGGTCGCAAATATCAGCTGGCGAAGAGACTGTCGTTATCGCCACCAAAATCAGGGAAATTGCTTATCTCTTTCGTCTTCTGGAAGCCTATCATCAAGTCGTGGAAGCCTCAGGGCTCGCATCGACCTTCGCCAACAAGGAGAAGTGGGAAATGATGAAATCCAACAACCGTGCGGAACGAGCCATCCACTGGGCCACCGCAGCCTCCCCTTGGCGTGCCCTCTCAGGAAAAATTGCGGGCATTCCCTTAGATCAATTGGGCGGATCCAAAGAGGATCGGAACGAGGCGGCCAAAATCCTTCGAGACTTGCAGAAGCAACCTTACGCCACCGCCATCGACACCGAAATGCAAATGCGGGTGGACAATCTCGAGCACAAGCCAAGCTCGACGATAAAGAACGTAGAATTGGTGCACGCGGACTTACAAAAAGTTCTTCAACTTCTGAAGCCGGCCGTTCTCGAATCTCGTAAAAAACTCAATGAAATCGCCCCTACACTAGCCGAACTTGCTCGCCAATTGGCTGAACAGGCCAGAAAGGCACAAGCCGAATCCGAGACCATCGTCCGAAAACCCGAGGAAGAAACCCAAGAGGTTCGTCAAGAGACCGCCAAGCTCCAAACCCAGCAACGCGAACTGGGCGGAGAAATCAAACTGTTCAACGCAGCTCTAAGGCAAGAGGCTAACGTACAAAACGTCCTAGATGAGGAAGGCAGAGAAATCGCCCGCGACGCCGACGATGCAGCCGCGCTCGTCCAAGACAAAGAAAACTCGGCCGAAACTGCCATAGAGAAAGCCCTCCAAGCCACCGATAGAGGAGCCCAAAACGAAAGCCTGACCGAAGCTGCCGAGAACCAAGGTGAACTAGCCGAAGTGCTCGATGCCATTGCCGACCACTTCGAACGAGTTGAGAAAGGCGAGGAAGTCGCCGAATCTCGGGAGGAACTTCGGCAAGCCGAAGAAGACCTCGGCATACAGGATCAAATCGAGGAACAATTTGCACAAGCGGAACGCCTTGCCGAATTGGCGCAACTTTCACCTGAAGAACTCCTCGCTGAATTGGAAAAGGAACTGGCCGACAACGAACCCATGCAGAAGGAACTGTCCGAAATCGCCGAGGACACCATCGCCGAAGCCGAGGAAGCCCTCGAGGCGGCAGCCGAAGAGGAGGAGGAAATCGCAGAGCAACTGGAGAACTCCGATGAGGAGCTCGTTGATGAAAAGAAGGTATTGGCTAAGGAACTGGCGGAACTGGCGCTTGAGATCAAGAGATTGGCCGATAACGAAGTGAGGCAAGCCTCGCATCTGGCGCGCCAAGCCAGCGCGGGTGAAGCTTTCGAGGAACTGACCGAGACACGAGAAGAACTACTTGAACTCGCTCAGGACACTAAGGAAGATGCAAATCCTGAGGAAACCGCTGCCGAACTTGCCCAAACCGCCCAAGACCTGGTCGAACCACTCCTAGAAGAAGCGGGCGACCTAGCCGAGGCCGCAGATGCAGCAGAAGCCGTTTCAAATCAAAGCCCGGAACAAGCCCAGGAACAAGCGGAAGAGAGAGCGGCGAATGCTGAAGAAGCCCAAGCAAAAGCTGAGCAAGCCCAAGAACAGGCGACTACCGCCGAAGCTAAAGCCGAACCCGCCCGCCAAGAAGCAGCTCAAGCCGTGCAAGAAGCCTTGAAAGCGGAGCAGGATGCTGCATTCGCACAGCAAAAGGCGCAAGATTCAGCTGAGGATGCTGCCCAGCAGCCCGATAATCAGTCTGCCCAAGATCAGGCACAGCAATCTCAAGAGACTGCTCAAGAGGCTCAACAGGAAGCTCAAGAAGCCCAGCAGGAAGCCCAGCAGGCACAGGAACAAGCCAATCAACTTGCCCAAGAAGCAAACGCCGCTGAAGAGTCCGCTCAACAAGCTCAGGCAGAAGCCGATGAAGCACAGCAAAACGCCGACTTCGCAGAGGAAAGAGCAGCAAGAAAACCATCTCAGGTCGCTGCATCACAAAAAAATGCCCAGCAAGCGCAAGAGCAAGCTGAAGCCGCCTCCGAAAAAGCCACCGATTTGGCTCAACAAGCTCAAGAAATCGCAGCCAAGCTAGACGAGCTCAGTGAAGGTGCTTCCCCCGACACGGAAGCCTTAGCGCAGGCACAAGAGCAGCAGGAAGATGTAGGGGAAGACGTATTCGAAGCCGCACAAGACGTAGCCCGAGCCGCCCGCCACGAAGAACGACTTGGCAACGAACAGGCAGCGGAGGAACTCTCTGAAATCGCCGAAGGAGCAGAGCAAGCCGCACAACAAGAAGTCGCTCAAGCGGGCCAGGAGTTGCAAAATGCTGAACTAGCCCAACAACTAGAAGATTTGGCACAGGACGCTCAAGACATTGCCCAAGGAGAGCAAGCTCAACAGGCTGCTCAACAAAACCAGCAGGCCCAGCAAGCTCAAGAATCTCTTCAAGAAGCCGGACAAGAGGCACAGCAAGCGGCGGAAAACCAACCGGACTTTCAAGAATTGGGTGAAGCAGCCGATGATTTCGCACAAGAGGCTCAAGAAGCGGCCGATGATTTTGCAGAAGCAGCCGAGCAGGCACAGCAACAAGCCGAACAGGCACAGCAGCAGGCTCAACAGGCACAGCAGCAGGCTCAACAGGCACAGCAACAAGCTCAACAAGAAGCACAACAAGCTCAACAAGCTCAGCAGCAAGCTCAACAGGCTCAGCAAAATGCCGAGGCGCAGCCACAAAATGCCGAGGCGCAGCAACAAGCACAGCAAGCTCAGCAACAAGCTACGCAAGAAGGACAGCAGTCCGAGCAAGCCGAGCAACAATCTCAACAAGCTCAGCAGCAAGCACAACAAGCAAAGCAGGATGCCCAAGAAGCCAGTCAACAGGCACAAGCGGGTCAACAAGCCTCACAGGATGCAACTGAATTGGCCGAAGCTGCCGAAGCGTTCGCGGATGCTTTTCCGGAAGAACCCGCCTTCGCGGATGCCTTCCCACAAGATTCACCGCCTGAGGATGGTTTCCCGCCAGACAATTTCGGCGAAGCTCTAGCGGCAGCCGAGCAAGCCATCGGAGAACAAGCCGAAGCCCTCGAAGCCTTCGGTGAAGGCGAAGGTGAAGGTGAAGGCCAAGGCGAAGGCGA
>CALBIN010000263.1 GCA_937893275.1 uncultured Opitutia bacterium
CTGGAATGCTCCGGCGTCTTTTTCTTTTCAGCCGGGCACCGCCCTGGGAGGTGCCTACAAGGACCATTTCCTTTTGGGCTGCAAAGGGAATATACGGGCTTTCAAAATGGTTGCCGATGGGGCCGGGTTCAAGCGCGAGGGCGACCACGTTCCCATTCAGGGCCTTGGCTGGCAGGTCTTGACCTCCACCTTCGGCCCCGATGGTCGCCTTTTCTTCACCCTCTGGAAACCTCGGGGCAACCGGAGCCAACTCTGGGCCTTGCAGGGCAAGAAGGAAACGACCGAGATGGTGGAGGTGAAGGGATTGTTGGCCAAAGGGTTTTCGTCTTACAAAGTCGATCAGTTGGTCTCTTTTCTCGGACATGCCGACCGCCGTATCAGGCTTGAGTCACAGTTTGAATTGGTTAATCGTAAGGAAGAAAAGGCACTGCGGGCCAAGGCGATCGATGCCAAGTCCGACCTTCTTGCGCGGCTCCATGCCTTGTGGGGGTTGGGACAATTAAAAGCGAGGGATCGCGATCTGCTTAAGCGGCTTTGCCAAGACAAGGATGCTGAGATTCGAGCCCAAGCTGTCCGATGGGCCGGTGATTTGGGCTTTGATCCAGATAATCTTGTTCCCGGTTTGTTAAGGGATCCATCTCTCCGCGTGCGCTCTATCGCGGGCATTGCTTGTGGAAAGCTCAAGAGTAAGGGTGCCTTGGAGCCACTCACCGAGCTGATAGTTGGGGCTGGAAACAAGGAAACTGTTCTTCGGCATGCCGGTATATGCGGCTTGGCCGGAGCCGTCACGCCAAGTGAACTTAAGGGATTGTCGCAGCACAGCTCTGAGGCCCTCCGCATCGCGGCCGTGGTGGCGTTGCGTCGGCAAGGGGCATTCGAGGAGTTGACGGCTTTCCTCGAGGATCCTTCTCCCCAAGTCATGAGTGATACGGCACGGGCCATATACGACGAATCGTCTGCAGAAACTTTCACCGACCACCCGAACCTCTTGAGCGCTTTGGCGAATTGTCTTCACCCTTCCCGCCCCGCTCCTGTAAACATGCGGGCCATTGCTGCCAACCGACGCTTAGGTACGATCGAGGCCGCCCGCCGCGTGGTCGCTTTTCTGGCCACACCCAAGTTGGATCCCACCTTGCGCGTCGAAGCCCTCTATTCCTTGGAGTCTTGGCCCGATGCCTCGACCTTGGATCCCATGGATGGTCGCCATTTCCCCGTTCCCCAAGGAGATCCGGATGTCCTTGGCGAAGTGGTTGGCCCCGAGGTCTGGTCCTTGGCGAATGACTCCAACGACAAGGTTTCCCGCCGCGTCATCGCTTTGCTCCGAAAGATCGAGCCCAGCCCGGAACAACTCGATCGGGTGGTCGGTTACGTCTCGGATGAGAAGCAACGCAGCTCGGTTCGTATCGAATGGTTGCGTTGGCTACGAAAATGGAAAATCGATATTTTCTCTTCGGTAGGAGTCCAAGCTCTTGCGTCTAAGTCAGTGGAGCTACGCGTTGCCGCGTCTCAGGAATTAATCGGCGCCAAGCGGGGCAGGGCGGAAGTTGCGACATACGTTATGGGCGCTCTCAAGAAATCCAGTGACTCTTCCGAGTTGCAGCAGGCGATAAAAATGGTTCATCGCCTGCCTACGCGGAATGCAATTGTTACCCGCCTTGCCGATGATCTCTTTGCCGGAAGCATTGCCCCGCCGGTCCAGTTGGAAGTGTTTGAGGTCGCCAAGGCTCTTTCGAAAGAGGATAAGGCGTTGGAGGCGAAGCTGGATGAGTATCAGGCCAAGACCGCTCAAAAAGGAGTCATGGCCACCTATAGCATGTCGCTAGTCGGCGGGAACGTGGAAAAGGGACGCCGGCTTTTTCAGGGTCACGCCCAAGCGGCATGCGCAAAATGTCATGCCCTCAAGCAGACCGACAAACAAGTGGGCCCCAGCCTCGAGGGGATTGCCACGCGTCATTCCCGTGAATACTTGTTGCGATCAATCGTGGATCCGCAGGCTGATCTTGTTTCGGGTTACGCAATCATTACCTTGCAACTTAAAGATGGCGAAACGATAGCTGGCAACTTGATCAGTCGAGACCCCAAAACCATCACTGTGAAATTACCCGATGGTTCGATGCAATCGGTTGCCCGGTCCGAGGTGGAATCGGAATCAAAACCCATTGGGACCATGCCCGATGTCCACTCTTTTCTTGGTCCTAGGCAAGTGCGTGACTTGGTGGCTTATCTCGCTACAATGAAATGAGCGTGATAAGAAGATACTTTTTCATGCAGACTTTATTTCAATCTTTTGTAGTGATTCTTTTGATTATGGGTGCTGTCATCCACGCGGTCGACCGGCTCAACGTTCTCTGGTTCGTGATCGACGATATGTCGGCCAACTTCTCCTGCTACGGCGAGAAAACCATTCGTACACCGGCCGTCGGCCAGTTGGCGGAGGACGGTCTGCTCTTCACTCGGGCCTACGCCACCTCGCCGGTTTGCTCGACTTTTCGATCTTGATTTCGTAGTTCGCAATCAAAGAAACTTCATTGATGGTACTTGCTCAATAGGGTGTAAGCAATGCGACACTGGCTCTTGATTACTAGCACCTGAAATTATGAATTACTTCAAAATGCTTTTCAATCTTGCTGCAGCAATTTTGATAATGTCGAAAATCGCTGCGGCCGCTCCGATGGCTTCCGAGATTGTTGTCTATGGTGATGGTGCAGGTGGAGTAACAGCAGCCGTCCAAGGAGCCCGCATGGGGAAATCCGTCATTCTGGTGTCGAATTATCACGGTCATCTCGGTGGCCTTACTTCATCAGGTCTCGGTTGGACGGATATCGGGAATCGTGCCATTCTAGGTGGCCTTTCCCGTGAATTCTATGGCCGGGTCTATAGACATTACCAAAACGACTCCGCATGGGTTCACCAGGAAAGGGACCAGTACCCGAAGAAAGGGCAGGGCGCTCCTACCTTCGATCCTTCCACGAAACTGGCTAGTGTCTTCGAGCCCAAGGTGGCCGAGCAGATCTTCAAGGACATGGCCGTGGAAGCAGGGGTGAAAATCATTAAAGGCCGCATCGACCAATCGAACGGCGTATCGCTCAAGGGTACTACGATCTCCCACCTCCGTCTTGATGACGGCAGGGTCATCGGTGGAAAAATGTTTATCGATGCTTCTTACGAGGGCGACCTTATGGCTGCGGCCGGCGTCTCCTTCCTCACGGGCCGAGAGTCGAACAAGGAGTTTGACGAGACTCATAATGGTTACACGGGGACTCGTCATGGGAACCAGATCGAAGTTAAGATCGATGCGTATCTTACTCCGGACGATCCGGCATCCGGGCTCATCCGCGGCATTACGAATCCTGCGCACAATGCCTTCAAAACTGTAATCGGCGCTGGCGACCATCGCTTTCAGGCCTACTGCTACCGCCTCTGCCTAACCGATGCGCCTGAAAACCGGATTTCCATCACCAAGCCCAAAGGGTACGACGAAGCTGATTTCGAGATTGTCCTACGAGCCGTGGAAGCAGGCAAAAAACATCGGTTTTTCAAGACTTCCCCGATGCCCAACCGAAAGACTGATTCGAACAACGCCAGCGGAATCTCGATGGACTACGTCGGCAAGAATTATGGAACCGATGAAAACGGTAAGTCATGGAACTGGGCCACTCTCAGGCATAAGCAACGCGACGCTCTCGCCAACGAGCACATTTACTGGCAACTCGGCCTCATCTGGACGATACAGAACCACCCTCGGGTTCCCGAGGAAATTCGGAAGATGTGGTCGAGGTGGGGTCTCTGCAAGGATGAGTTCACCGACAACGACGGCATTCCTTACAATGTTTACGTGCGGGAGGCCCGGCGCATGTCCTCTCCTTTCGTCATGACGGAGGCGCACTGCCGCAACGAATTGCCTATCGATGATTCAATCGCCATGGGTGCCTACACAATGGATTCCCACAACGTCCAGCGTCTTGTGCAAAACGGTATAGTAAGGAATGAGGGAGACATCCAGAAACCTCTCAGGAACAAGGGACCTTACCGTATATCCTATCGGGCCATCGTTCCCTCACCAGATGAATGTACAAACCTACTCGTGCCTTGGTCGCTTTCGTCCTCCCACATTGCCTTTGGGAGCATTCGGATGGAACCTGTTTATATGTGCCTCGGACAAGCTGCCGCAACTGCGGCCTCTTTGGCCATAGATCGGGAAAGCCCCGTACAGGCCGTGCCCTATTCGTCTTTGCGTGAGCGGCTCCTTGCCGACGACGCGCGCCTCGAGATGCCCGAACCCAAGCCTGTCGTTGTTCCTGATGGGATTCTTCTTGATGACGATTTGGCCGCATTTTCGGGTGCATGGGGCGCCGGTCATAGTATTCGACCTTTCGTTGGCGCCCGTTACAGGCACAGCGCCGGCAAGGCTTCTCCGAAAACCAAGGCGACCTTCTCCATCCCAAAAGTCGCATTGGATGGAGTGGCCCGCGAAGTACGCATCCATTGGCCTGCCCAAGGAAACCGGGCAACCAACGTTCCCATTACCATTACGCACTCCGAGGGTGAGACAAAATATACGCTTAACCAGCGCGTGCCCGGCAAACTTGGCGGGTGGGCCTCCCTCGGAACCTTCACCTTTGATAACCAAAGTTCGGTTGTTATCGGTACCAAGGGGACGGATGGTCACGTGCTTATCGATGCCATATTGTTGAAAAAGCCATAAACCTTGCTTTGCTGATCCGCTGAGGTTTCCCCTTTGGATTAATGATTAAAAAAGGGTGATTCGCTGAAACCCGTTTTTGATTCCTTTCCAAGTCTGAACTTGCTCTTGAGCAGGTCCGCCATAAAGGATTCTTACTCATTCATCCCTAACCAACCAATTATGATTGCCCGCATTCTACTCTCTCTGCTCGCCACGAGCTGTCTTCTCCACGCTGATCATCACAAGTCACCCAACGTGGTGTTCATCCTCGCCGATGACCTCGGGATCGGTGACGTCTCGCCGACTAATCCGGACTGCAAGATCAAGACGCCCCACCTCCAAAAGATGGCGGACGAGGGAATCACTTTTTTTGATGCCCATTCCTCCAGCGCCGTCTGTACGCCCACTAGATACGGTGTGTTGACCGGACGCTACAATTGGCGCTCCCGATTGGCCCGGGGCGTTTTGCGTGGAACCAGCGACCACTTGATTCCTGCCGAGCGGGCTACCGTTGCCCACCTGCTCAAGAAGGCTGGATACCATACCCAGATGATTGGCAAGTGGCACCTCGGTTGGGACTGG
>CALBIN010000264.1 GCA_937893275.1 uncultured Opitutia bacterium
ACTTGACGGCCGAAGGCACTCGTTCCTGGCCGATTCAAGCAAACTTGATACGACCACGCATCGGAGCCCTTTACGTCAAAAGTTTTCGCTGGGAAAACAACAAACGGCTCAACTGCCCTTTATCGGAAGGCATTGTCGACCGAAAATATCCGGGACAGCTGTTAAAGAGCGGATTCGACGGTCCCGTCAACTTGCACGAAGAATACCTAAATCATCGAGACCCGAAACTTGTGCCCAAACACGTCGAGGCGATAAGAAAAGACATCGTGACCTTGAAAAAATGGCTTGGGTGGCACTAACGAGAATGCTGGTAGAGTATCGCTTGGATCTGTTTTGGTAGAAAGTTACGCCAATCGCGAAACAGAGGTGGGAGATTTGCCAAGGGAATGTACAAAGGCTAGAAAGGCGGCAAACAGGAACAGGGCCACCAGCTGATGAACGACAGGCAAAAGCACAGGAACATTTACTAAGAATAGTAACGTAAAGACCCCAAGCGAGAACTGAGTCAGGACAAGGGCTAACAAACAGTAAAGTCGACGAGTTTGCAATCCGTTCATAGAACCCGAACGTATTGCAAACCACCCCATACAGATCGTCGAAAGCGTCAAAACCGTTCCCAGCCAACGGTGGATGAATTGGACGGAAAACTTATCAGAAACTAAGTTTTGCCAGAAAGGTGACAAACCGAACAAAGCTTCCGGCACCCAATCGTCTCCCATTTTAGGGTACGTATTGTAACCGTAACCGGCTTTCATACCCGAAGTGAACGCGCCATAGGTGACCTGCAAACAAAGCAGGATGAGCAAACCGATGGCGATGGAGCGAAACCTCAAGGAATCGTCGCCGACTGACTCATTTTCCGACAATCCCAGCATCATCCACCAAGCAAGACCAAATACGGCAAAAGCCAGTCCCAAATGAGCCGCCAATCGGAAGTGACTAACCTCGGGATTTTGCACTAGACCGCTCTTGACCATATACCACCCCATTAGTCCCTGTGCTCCGACCAAAAGAACTAGGCACAAACCCTTACTAATCATAGATTTGCTCAACTTACCTCGCCACAAGAACCACAGATAAGGCAACAGGCAAAGCAATCCCACGAAACGACCAAGAATTCGGTGCAAGTACTCCCAAAAAAAGATGAATTTGAAGTCTTCCATATTCATTCCGCTATTAACCTTTTGATATTCTGGAAAAGCTTTGTACTGATCAAAAACCTCCTCCCACTCGGTCTGGGACAAAGGCGGTAATACACCCATAACGGGGCGCCAATCAACCATCGACAAACCGGAACCCGTCAAGCGAGTGATACCCCCGACAACCAAAATCACGACAACACTGAGGCAGACGCATCGGAGCCAAATCAAAACAGCGCGAGGTGTTTTCATAGAGTCAATACCACTCATTCATTTCACAAACAAAATTGCACGGATGGAACAAAAGGAAATTAGGTGTAAGATGCACAAGGGATGACTTTAAAAGATATCTGGGATTTACTGTCTAAAAACTAATACTCAAATGCGTATATGAAATAAAACATACTCAAATTGATTTATTTAAAAGCCAGTTTAAGATTTCGCAAAAATATATTCTTAGGGTAAGGACAAGGATTTCCCCAAAAAAGCCAAAAGCTATGTGCAATGTAGGAAAAAAGGTCCCTCATATTAAAATTAAGATGAAGAAAGCCTAGCGATCCATCGAGATTAAAGAGCATAGAAATAAATCGCGCACTCGTTGTCAATAAAGCCAATGGGAAAACAATTCTGAAGTCGTACTTGGCGGCATGCGGGATTGCGTCCAGATTTCAAGCAATGCCTCTCGAATATTTGCCATACCCAGCCATGAATGGGAATTAATATTATAGAGCAACTTACCGGTAATGGCTAGGCTCATGATCCTGTAAAAATAGTAAAAAAACGGGGAAGACAACCGATGAAATAAAACTTCCGATTCCATGCAAATATCTAAGAAAATTCAAGCAGAGTATATTCCTCAAGGAAATGGATAAAAACAATACAAGAGGAGATTAGGGTATGTTTTTATTGGGAATTTAAAATTTAAACCTTTAGCAGAATAGTCGACCTGGATTAAAAAAAACAAAACAACCACCAGAAACAGGCATTCAAGAAGCTAATAATCAACAACTTAAGACACCCAATGAAAACAGTTGCCTTTCCTATGTATTATTTTAGAGAATTTGGCTAATAAGAAGATAGATAAACAGAAAAATGTTTTGAAATAAGAACTTCCATCAGTTCCAGTTTTGAAAAAATTCCCAATTCCCAGAGCTTACGTCCGTTTTATGGAAGGAGACACTTTTTGGTGTCTCTTAATTTCTCTGTTCGAGCCCTGTGCGAGTACCGGGATAAAAATACAGTATGACGGTAAAAATAAAACTGAACTGTTGAAAAGCTTATCAGCAAGTTTTTCAATCGTCGAGAAAAGGAGAAATACATTTTGCTAAGAAAAATGGACATTTCTTGCATTTCACGCCTGGCATTGGCGAAATTTTGTCTTGTCGGAGCATTTCGCTTCGTGCCAGAGGCCAAAGCCGATGCCGTTAGGCCTGTCATAACGGCCACTTCTCCTACGTATTCCTACCCTATCCCAGTAGAAGTTGTATTTAAAAAGGACGATGACTCCAACGTATCCGTCACTGGGTTTGTAATCTCGGACTTGAACATTACCAACGGCTCTCCTCTCGACTTTAACGGAACGGGCCACTCCTACAGTTTCAACCTCCTGCCCAATTCCGACCCTGCCACCGTCACGATTTCCATCGCCCCAGCCGCGGCTACAGGCGACAGCAACAACTCCATCGCCGCTTCCGCCACTATCGATTTCCGAAAACCAGTTACACGCTATAGCGACCTGATCGGCTACTGGTCGCTAGATGAAGGAACAGGCAATACGGCAGCTGACGGCAGCAACAACGGCAATTCGGGAACATTGATCGGAAACCCACAATGGGTCTCGGGGAAATTTGGCAACGCCCTACAACTGGATGGGGATGGAGACTATGTCGCGGTTCCCGGGTTTAATGGACTTACCAATTCCTCCACCCTCTCCATCAGCGCATGGGTAAAACTAACAAGCACAGGCACTGCCACAGCCGATGACAGCGGCATACTCAACTTTTCCGGCAACGATGCCGACTCGGTTCTCCTTTGGTACAACGCCGATGCCCAAGGAGCGGGAAGTTCATCCTATACCTTCAACGCCGGCTCCCTGTTTCTCCCACCCGAAAACCGCGTCAACGGGCCTCAAAACCTCGCCGTGGCGGGCTCGTGGCAACACGTCGTCGGCGTATTGACGGGGACCGCCCGCAAGCTCTATGTGGACGGAATCCTAAAGGCCACGGGAACAGGCGTGGACACCGGGATCACCCAGAACGGCAATGATCTTCGTATTGGGGGATGGGACGTCTCCCCAGCTTACGACTTCAACGGACTCATTGACGACGTACGCCTCTATGCCATCGCCTTGTCCGATGCGGAAGTGTCGGAAATCTGTAATAACAACGACTCCCCTAAAATAATTGGTCCGACCACTGCTTCATCCAACACTGGAGTGCCATACTCTTTCACTTACACCGTGCAAGACGGCAACATCGCCTTTCCGCCCGTCTGGTCGGCAACCGGCTTGCCGGTGGGTCTAGAATTCAACGTCGGGACCGGCGTTCTCTCGGGCATACCCACAGGAACGCCCGATATCAACGGTACGACGACCACTGCCACCATTACGGCTACAAGCGGATACGGCGCCGGTTCAGTCTCTCTAGCCTTTACTCTCTATCCTTTGCCTCACTCAGTCACCGCGGGAACAACGACTGAGATAGGCCTCTATGGTGCCAAACTAAACGGTTCCTTTGCCGACGAGACCAACAGCACTTGCTCCGTAACTCTCTACACCGACCTTACCGACAAAGGAACATCTGATTCTACGGCTTGGGCTCAATCCTTTTCTCTCGGATCAATCACACCAGGAAACTTTGACAAGTATGTTGAAGGGTTAAATGTCGGAACCAACTACACCCACCGATTCACGGTATCCAATGCAGGAGGGAAGAAAGTATGGTCCGACGTCGGGACTTTCAGCACTCTGTCCTCGCTCTCGTTGCCCAACCTTGGTGACCTGAACGCGTCCTCGGTCACATACGAAAACGCGATTCTGGGTGGAACACTTACGAGCACGGGCGGAGAACACCCTGTGGTAACTATCCTATGGGGCGACGAGGATCGCGGAACTACTATCGCAGCATGGGACAACATCGTTTCAATCGGCCAAGTCGGAGTCGGTTCCTTTTCCACCGCGATAGCTAACTTGCAAAAGGGAAAAGTATATTTTTTCAGAACGGTAGCCGTCAATTCGATTGGTACTGTAGTCTCCACTAAGCTGGGAGTTTTCACTCCGCAACCGGAGGTTCCCGTTCAGGGACTCAAGGAATTTGCCTTTAATGGAACATTCAGCGATACAAGCTTGGATCCGATCGACAGTGGTTCAGGCCTTCTAACCTCAGGCATCGTTCCGGAAAAGAAATCAATTTGGAACAGTAACGAGAACTTCGACTTCAGCGAAAACGCCATGAGGGCCAGAAGTGACGGCCTTTTCACCAACGAATTCTTCGGCATGGCTTGGTACGGGGCACTGATAGTGGGGGGAACTTCTCCCGTTATCGCCGGCGAGGTCTCTTTCGGCACACGCAGTGACGACGGTTCCGTTCTTTGGATAGATTTGAATCAAAATGGAATTTTTGATGACGGGGAGTTAGTGGTAGACAACAAAGGTCTTCACGGAAACCAGAACAGAGTTGGAACGGTAAATTTAGCCAACGGCAACTACATGTGGGCAGTGGGTTTCTTCGAATTATCCGGCGGTTCCTATCTTGGAGTTCGTTGGAAACAGGGTGTCGAGACGAACTACGACAACATGGCTTTCGTCAATCCCGGGGCGAACCCTTCGATGTTTCAGACGGCGCCGACGTTTCCCCTCAAAAGTATAACGAGCCCTTCATCTGTTACTGCATCAGTGGGAGTCACGTTCAACTTTCAATTATCAACCAACGTATCCAACCCCCTCTTTTCTGCCTATAATCTCCCTTTGGGTCTTAGTTGCAATCCCAGTTCGGGTATTATATCTGGCACACCCCAAGCAGGAGGAACGTACGAAGTCTCCGTAGTTGCATCCGGCTCACTGAATACCGCCATTGACGTCTTGGTCATTACCATTCCTCCGTCAGCACCAATCGTTATCTCTTATCCTGCGGTGGACATTGAAGCAACCGAAGCAAAATTGCTTGGGGCAGTAACAGCCACAAATGGACGCGACGCTAATGTATCAGTTCACTGGGGGAACGCAGATGGAGGGCAGGGCATCTGGCAAAACGAAACTGAAATCGGAACAAAAGGCATTAGCTCCTTCGTCCATAAATTAATTAACCTGACCCCGGGTGGAACCTACTTCTTCAGGTTCAAAGGAGATAATTCTCAAGGAGTCGGCGGAGGCGAATCGTGGACAGCAACACAAAGCTTCACCACACCTTCTTCCATTTCCGCCCCAATCCTTGGAAGCACTTTGTCGCTAAGCCAAAAAAGCAACACCGGATTCAAGATCAATGGCTCTCTATCCAAGACAGGGGGCGCTCCCGTAACTTTTAACTTTTACTGGGGAGACAACAATGGCGGCACCGACTCAAACGCATGGGACAACGTCGTAACTTTCAACAATGCCCAACCTGGCAACCTCAACACTGAAGTCACATTCCCTCTTATTGCTCCTTCAGTCTATTATTCACGGACATCAGCCTCCAACTCCGCGGGCATTACGTGGTCGGAAAAGGTTCTTGCGCATACTCCTGTTGTGATGGACGACGAACCTACCCGTCAATCAGACTTGCTCGGATGGTGGAGATTCGACGATTCAACTGCCGACGACAGCTCGGGGAACGACTACCATGGAATTGCTTCCTCCCCTACGATATACAATGACGACATACCCTTCGGCACTGGCAAATCAATCAATCTAAACGGTCTCAAATACGTAACCGTAAGCGATGGTGGGACCGAGTCCGTTTTCGACGGTGGCAGTACATTCACTATCTCGACATGGGTTAAAGAGTGGCCAGAAGGGAACTGGAGTCCGTTTCTGTCGAAACGAGGCGAAGGCGGTCAAGGTTGGCAAATCAGGCGACTAAATAATTCAGCGGATCAAATTGCCTTTACTCTCCGCGGACCCGGTAACGACGACTGGAGCGCAACTCAAAACATCGATGATAACCGATGGCATCATCTGGCTGCCACTTGGGGAGGAGGAAAGCGCAACATTTACGTAGACGGCATTCTCATCGGGTCGGAAAATCGAGCCGGTTCAGTCTCACCGACAGGATCACAACTTGTCTTCGGGGCCAGGGATGACTCAGCCAATTCAAACACGCCTCCCACCATTTCTAACCAATCGGGAGTTTGGCTGGACGATGTCCGCTTTTATCGAGCTTCTCTTTCTCAAGAAAACATAAGTTCCATTTACGACAACGGATTGGGCGACGTGGGGCCCGTCTTAACCATTATTTCGGAGCAGACTACGACTGCGGCGGCGACCATGCCATTCCAATATGAGATTCAAACCAACAGACTTGCCGATTCCTTTGAGCTTTTAAACGCCCCGGGATGGTTAAGTCTAAACCCCATTACGGGAATACTATCCGGAACTCCAACAATGCCCGGTACGGAAGACGTCACGTTGATTGCGTCGAACTCACTTGCTTCGAACATCATGAGCTTGGCGATCCAAGTTCATGATTACTCCCAGTTTGCTTATGCAATGGACCTAACACCCGAAACAAATGCCACAAACCCTCTCCTAGACCAGAAGTTATTGGTAACCCTAAGCAAAAAAAACTATTCGCTGGTGAATCTCGGATTCCAACATGAGCAGCTCAACGCAGATGCCTCCGATCTACGGTTTCTTAGCCAGTACGGAAAAGAACTTACATACGATATCTTAAAATGGAATGCATCGGGCGAATCCTCGATCAGGGTGCGGCTGCCATCGTTCAGCTCAGGTGACTATATAGTCATGCGTTGGGGTAACCCCTCTGCTCTTGCCCCTAGTTCCTCAACAATTGGAACGAATTGGTTAGGCGAAATAACTTTCTCCAATTTCCAAGGATCTCCGACTTTAGTGGCTTCGACAACCCTCTACGGTAAGCTAGGAGTTCCTTTTTCCCAAAAGCTGGAATACAGGGGAACTGATCCAATGATTTTCTCAGCTCTGGGTTTACCGCCCGGGCTTAGCTTAAATGCAGCTACCGGAGAAATAAGTGGCATTCCACTGACTTCCGGCGAGGCCAGTATAACCGTTGAAGTCAACGGCCAAACCGTTTCGGGTGTTTCTACCGCCAAAACGGAAATATTCTCAATCAAAGTCAGCGACCCCGAGGCGTTCCCGTTCAAACTCAATTTAGTCGTTTCGGGTTATGACGGAAACTCTACCCTAACCGACTTTCCCGTACTGGTGGAATTGCATTCCGGAATAACTAATTTTTCTTACGACTCTTTTCGTTCGGATACTGGAGCAGATCTCCGTTTCTATACTACCATCGGAAGGGAATTGGCATACGAAATCGAAAACTGGGAGACCGACGGCCATTCACGAATCTGGGTCCAGGTTCCATCCGTTTCCGACAAAAACACCACTTTCAACGCAGCATGGGGAAATCCCCTTGCCACCACTGCTCCAGCCTACGCAACCGATGGCTCGACATGGTCCAATGGCTTCAGCGGAACTTGGCACTTCACTGCACTGAGCATGGGGAATTTCCTCGACTCATCCCCGGCAGGCAGCCATGCGACCAATAACGGATCCAAGATTGCTACAACCGGAAGAATTGGTCCTGCCGCCGAGATCAATGGCTCAAATATTCAAGCCCCCTACAGCACTGCCCTCAACCCAACGATTTTCTCGGTAAGCGCATGGGTTAAAGAGTCACCACCAAACTCAGCCGGTGTAAATGGCTTCCTTGGCTTCGGATACCATCAACCACCGAACAACAACTACTTCAACGACATCAACACTTTACTTGCCTTACCTGCCTTGGGACCGGGAACAATGGTTTTGGGAGAACCTAACAATCCGGCCGCGACAGGATTCTTTTTTGATGGCGACGCGGATTTCCAGAACGCAGGTATCGGAATAACTCAAGCAGACCAATATATGGACCTTTGGCTGGCCGACTTCAACGCTCCCGAAGATGGCGACTATTTGTTCCGAATGGACCAGAAGGACGACTTCACTTCCATATGGCTCGACCTTGACCAAGACGGTTTATTTGAAACGAGCGGTAGCAACGGTTCTGAAAGATTGGGTGGAAACGGAAACTTCACTTCTCCAAACATTACCCTAATTGCAGGACAAACCTATAAGATCGCACTAGCCCACGGCGAAGGTGGCGGAGGGTCAAAATTCAGGGCATGGGTACAAACGCCATCCCTGTCCATGCGTGTCATCAAGCCTCTCGAAGTTGCCCAAAACGGCCTTTTTACAATCGACCACCGCTTTCTTGAAAAAACCATTTTTTCCAGTCGGGACACTACTTCGGATACTGGTTCTGCTTTAACTTCGCAAAATGGGAAATTTAAATTCGTCTCAAATCCCGGCAACCATTCAATTCCAGACTCAAACCAGACTAACGGGATTTGGCATCACTTGGGAATCTCTTACGACGGATTGAAAAAGCGCTTGTTCCTAGACGGCATCATTGCCGGTGAAAGCTCTGCCGTTATAACTCCCAACGATAACGCGAATCTCACAATCGGGACAAACCTCACGGGGCTGGTCGATGAGATGAGAATATCCGGCACTGTCAGAACGGGTGATTGGTTTCACGCATCTCACGACAACCAAAAAGCCTCGTCGGACTTCCTTACCTATGGAACCGTAACTAGCCCAAGAATAATCCTAAGTGATCTGAGCGTCACCACAATTGCCCAAGAGGCATTCGACTATAACGTCACAGCCCTGGACTCGCCTTCGTCTTACGCGGCCTTCAACCTGCCGAACGGCCTTCAGTTCAGTTCGACGACCGGACGGATCTCGGGAACCCCAACGACCGCAGGGCTTTTCCCTGTTTCACTCATGGCTTTCTATTCGGACGACGACGGCAATAATACGGACTCAGATTCCTTACCCGACGTCATAGGTTCCACCGACTCCACTAAGCCGAGCGAACAATTCATCCTTCAACTTACCGTGACCCCTACGGTACCCGTAATCGCCACTACGGAAGCTTCCTCCATCACCGCTAATTCCGCTTCCTTCAACGGGAACGTAATAAGCGATGGAGGCGACCCACCCACCGTAAGAATTTACTATGGGACTCAAGACGGCGGGTTCGATCCTTCTGCTTGGCCGAAAATGCTCGAGATCGGTAAAAAGGGTCAAGGAACTTTCGGGCACCTAATTGGCGGACTTACTCCCGAAGTCGCTTATCATTTTCGCGTGCGAGCCTTCAACTCCGCCGCTCCTTCCGGCGTATGGGGCACCGGCACTTTTGTTCCCGGAGCCAAGGCGACCGCCAGCATCGAAATAACGGGTGACCCAAATGAAGGACCACCCAGAAATGGTCTCATCGGCGAATGGCTATTCGACGGAGACAACGCCAACGACACCTCCGGAAACGGTTACGACGGGAACTCTTCAGCCAACGTTACTTACAGTGCCAGCACGCCTTGGGGAACAGGAAAGTCCGTAAACCTCAACAACAACTCCTACATCACCGTTGACGATGGCACGGTCGACCAAAGCGTCTTCGATTTGGACACCTTGAGCATTTCTTTCTGGGCCAAGGAATGGCCCTCCAATGGATGGGGTGCTTACGTCGCGAAGCGTGGAGACGGCGGACAAGGTTATCAAATTCGAAGAAACGGAGGCGATCCATCCAAACTATCTTGGACACTACGTGGACCTGGAAACGACGATTGGAATGCAGTCGTCAATGATTCCGGACAGTTCAACAAATGGGTTCACGTCTTGGCTGCCTTCGGAGGCGGAACCAGAAAGCTGTTCTTAAACGGAATAGAAAAAGGTTCGGAAAACCGTGGCGGCAACATAAACGACACCAATTCAATGCTAGCTTTCGGATGCAAGGACAACGACGGCAACTTTGCCTTAGCCCCCGCATCTCATTCCAATGCCTTCATGGATGAAATCCGTATCTACGACAGGCTTCTCACGGCGAATGAAATCGCACAACTTTCCGCAATCGCTCGACAGATAACAATTCCATTAAAAGGTGGGGGAAGCATATCCTATTCAGGAGGTGTTGCGGAAGA
>CALBIN010000265.1 GCA_937893275.1 uncultured Opitutia bacterium
AATACGGTTCGGGTGACGTGAAGTACGACAGACCCGAATTGCAAAAATACCAGAATATTCTAATGAATGGCGGCATATGCGGAAGGCGGGCCTTTTTCGGCCGCTTCATCCTGCGCTCTTTCGGGGTTCCCACCACAGCCCGTCCGAGCCGAGGGCACGGCGCCCTCGCCCGATGGACGCCCGGTGGTTGGTGTGTAAACTTGGGACCGGGTTGGGGTTCGGGCTGGACAGCCACGCGCTACCGGAAAGATCTCGACTTTCTCGCCAGCTCCAAGGCTCGCAAAAACAAGGGCGCGTTCCTCGAAGTCAAGAGAGCGCAATGGATCGGAGACGTTTTCGGAGAGAAAAGAATTCACGGTGATAATGATCAAAGCCTCACCTTCAACAGCCTCGTAACACTCAAACCCGATTTCTGGAATGGTTTGGCTCTGAACGCCCAAAGCAAGATCATCAAGGATTTGAAGGAAGTAACCTTGGAAGCTCTGGGCGAGGAGCTGGGGGAATCAAACAAGGCCACTATTGCCCAACAGGTAATCGCCTCCCCGGTCGATCCGAAGGAACATAAGATCGCCCGCGCCGAAAACGGCTCGATCTCAATCCCCTCAGTCGCCTACTCCAATCCGATGGCCAGCACACGAGAAGTCCTTTCCATGAAGAGCTTTGCGGGCGGCATGCAAATCTTTCTTCCCCGTTTTGCGCCGGAAGGCCTGACCGTTATGCGTGGAGGGACTTGGAAGGGAGAGGCAGGCGCCTGCGCCTCGGGCAGTCGAATGCTCAGCGGAGGCTACGGCAGGTATGAGAACTGGGGACTGCGGGCCGCAATGACGCCGCCGGCTGGGAAGAAACCAGCCAAGGAACTGACGCTCGATTTGGGTGATGGCGTGACCATGGAATTCATTTACGTAAAGCCCGGAACCTTCGTCATGGGTGGAGAGAACGAAAAAGGCGGTCGCTTCGAATGCGTGGAAGTACCGCGCCACGTAGTGGGCCTGACCAAAGGCTTCTACTTGGGCAAGTACGAGGTGACCCAAGCCCAGTACCAAGTGGCCATGGGATCGAACCCCAGCCGTTCTACCAAGAACCCCGATTGTCCGGTCGACAACGTCTCCGAGCCCGACGCCCTCCAGTTTTGCATCCGGGTCAGTGAGATCGCAAACGTCGAAGCGAGGCTCCCCACCGAGGCCGAATGGGAATATGCCAGCCGGGCCGGACGGAAAACCAAATGGTTCTTCGGCGAGGATCCTTCAACCCTTGCCGAGTATGCCTGGTTCAAAGATAACGCGGGAGGAAAGTCTCATCCCGTGGGTCAGAAAAAACCAAATCCCTGGGGCTTTTACGATCTCTATGGAAACGTCTGCGAACGCATCTCCGACAAGTACCACAAGGATTACTACGCGAAGAGCCCGAAGACCGATCCGACAGGCCCCAAGCAAGCCATCAAATCCCGCTTCGGGTACAAGGTGACGGCTTCCAAAGCGGGCAAGTATTCCCTCGAAGCCAAGGTGGTTACGGCCAATTATGACCAGAGGATCAAGGTTTCGGCCAACGAGGGCCAGGAGTTAGCCATGAAAATGCCCTTCACCGAAGGAGTTTGGCAAAGCTCGCAACCCGTTGAGGTCACTCTAGTCAAAGGTGAAAACCTCCTGAACTTCTGGCGCGACGAACCACCCCAAAAAGGCGTGGCGATCAAGGAATTCGTCCTCACTCCACTAAAGTAAACGATCATTCGGGAAATTCAGAATAACTGGATAGCAGGATAAAAATACGATTTGGACCTTTTCTTTTCAATAATCTCGTGGGGAATTTGCCTCATCATCGGAGCCCCCCTTGCATTGCTCGGCTTCTTCCATCTATTTCTGCCCAAAGCAGCATGGTCGGTTTATCGTGGCTGGGGCAGACTCTGGGG
>CALBIN010000266.1 GCA_937893275.1 uncultured Opitutia bacterium
CCTAGTGCTCAAGGTCAGCTTGTTGCCGATGGAGGCGTTATCCGAACTTCCGATATCCCTTTCGGGTCAAAGGAAACGAACTTAACCCTGCAAATCGAAACAACTACAATTGGAATCATTTATGCCGAGAATAGTCCTAACCTTGGAGATCCAGGAGTTACTTTCGTACCTAAAAGTGAAGACATGCTCGTTCCACTCGACGCTCATGACAACGCAATGGACTTTGATGCAAAAGGTTTCGGAACACTAAGCGACCATTCCATCGCAACTCTATCCGACGCAAAGGACACCTTAGATCATTTAGTTGGTAAAAACGGCTATTACGGAGAGATTAAATGTATAGCCAATGACCGTATGCCGGCCGTTGCGGCTGAAATGCGAAGGGTGGACATGAAAATTGCCGAACTCGAAGATCAGCATATGACTGGCGAGGCGACTTTGAGTCGCATTCAAGATGCAGACGTTGCTCAGGAAGCCACCAAGTTTGCCAAGCAGTCTCTCAAGATGGAACTGGCGGCAAACATAATGTCCCGAGTGACTAGGCTTACCGACGTACTTTTGCCTTTGGCTACCCAACGAGTGGGGGGGCCCGGCTTGTAATAAACAGTTATGAAATAAGAGACGAAACAGAATTTCCGGCGAACCCATGAGCGGGCATTTAAAATTGCCTGCTTATGAGAGATCACCAGTTGAACTTAGCTCGCGCTGCTCACTGCACTGCCTGTCAAACCATATCCAATCTTAAATAAACTATACCAAGAAAATCACCTTATAGAAATAGATTTAGAGAAGAATATAATTTTCCCCTACCCATAGGATTTATGAACGATGATTAGTGACCAAATCAACGCGCATATTGCCAGAGATTTGGGAGCGGTGGATCGTGAGCATCGGACTCATGTGAAGAAGCTTTCAACTGGCAAGCGCATACTTGCACCCGGAGACGATGCAGGAGGCTACTCCTTGGCAGTTAAGCATGGAAGTGCCGCAAGGCGAACCCAAGCAATGCTGACCAATCTGCAAAATGTCTTTTCTTATGCTCAAACCCAAGACGGTGTTTTGGCAAATGTGGGAAAGGTTTATAAGCGAATGGACGAACTTACCGCGATGGCGATGGATCCGACTAAAACCGATTCCGACCGTGCTTTATACAACAAGGAATTCCAGGAGCTGCGCGATATGGCAGTTCGGGCGAACGGAGAGGAATTCAATGGACTTCGCCTTTTCAGAGGCAAGCTATATGAGCTTGTTGACAAGGGGATGAAAATCAATTGGACCGACTCGAAGGCAGAGGTCGATGCACTGGACGCCGCAGATGCAGACAGTGCTTATTACTTGGCAACCATTACTTCTGAAACCGAGCAAGCGGAGGTTGGCCTACAGATCGGAGACGTTGGCATTAATGCTTGGCTCGGAGGAAATGATACTGCTGTTGAAGGGGAATGGAGGTGGACCGAAGGTCCCGAAGGCCTAGAAGATGGAGGCCAAGGCAGGCAGTTTTGGCAGGGCAAATCCAATGGTTCTGCCGTTAACGGATCCTATGAAAACTGGGGCGGCGGTGAACCGAATGATTCTGGGGGCGAGGACTACCTACAAATTAGCCAAGCCTCAAATCCCATCGCCTCTTGGAACGATTTGCCTGATACGAATACAGCGGGATCAACATATCAGCCGGAAGGTTATGTCTTGGAGGTTGACCAAGGAGATCTGAAGGTTGGTAAAGACCGCAATGGCGATACCTTCGGGCTCAAGAATGTTGATTTTCAAAAGTATCTAAGTGAGACGGTGTTATCTATCGAGACCATGGCGAAGGCTCAGGCTGCTACCGTTACGATGAAAGGGGTCATCGAAAACATAGCCGACGCCAGAGCAATTGTGGGAGCCAACTTGTCTAGGGTTTCCGGAGAGATCGACAACCTTCGCAGAATTGGAAATGCGTATGAGTCAGCTCTTTCTAGGGTGGAGGACCTTGACATGGCTTTGGAAAGCGGTCGTATGTCAAAAAAAGCGGTCAAGCTGCAGAGTTCCTCCGCATATCTTGCGCAGGCCAACGAGATCATGAATCCCAATTTGATTCAGGTCTTGCTGGAATAAATGGAATGTAATGATTCCCGCCTGACTTGCATAATGGGAATATGCAACAAAACCGGAATTCAGTGGATTCCAGATTTACTGAGACCCTTTTTGCCTGTCGTCTACAGTCACCAGTAGTTTTGCCTCCTGCCACCTAGGAAGTGTCAACTCATAACGTTCTTGCAAACTCAAGACCTCACGTTCTCTTTTTTCTAGCAATTGAAAGCGAGGATTCGATTTGCTTCGGGAAGAGGTTGCCTTGGCAATTGTCACAAGTCTGGAACGCACCTCGTCTCTTCTCATCGAGGTTTTAGAATAAGCTTCCTTTAGTGAGGTAATAACCGTTGTCAGCTCCGTTTCCAGTTTTTGCATCGCTTGCGCAATCTGGTGGTCCAGTTCTTCTCGTATAGCTTTGTTTTTTGCTTTTGGCGAATTACGAAACTTCCTCAACTGCTCGATGGTGTCAGAGAAATCGGCAAGGTTTCCTTTGTTGGAAAGGATGGATAGGGACGCTAAATTTTCTGAGGAAGCACCTTTTTCGCGGGCTTCTTTTAAGACCGACAACACCTCGACATGCTCTACTAGTTCCTTTTCGCATTGATCTCGCTCTGCTCGTAGGGAGATTTCTTCCACTGTCGCAACTGGCTTTGCCGACTGTCTCTGCTGGATCTGTCGCCGAAGCTCCTCAATATCCTTTTCTTTTCGCTTAAGGGAGGACGCCAATTCGGCGAGCACCGGCAATAAGGGAGTCTCCGCAGATTCCTGCTCAATCATCTGGGCATGTGCTCGATAAATGAGTTGACTCAATAACCTCGAGGCTTCGGGAGTTTTGCCACGACTCGACACCTCTATGGTTTCCGAACCATTGGAATCCTTTAGGACTATCGAAAAAAGTGATCTGGTAAGTGCATCGTTTCCAAGCGCGATGGATTGATTCGAGAAGGGCCCCAGTATAACCTTCTTGGCGTTAGCGCTGGATTCAATTATTTGCGTGAGGTGTTGTAGGAAAAGCTTTCCGTCTAGGACTCGCCGATGCATGTCCAATGCTTCTCGAGGAGTTACGCCCTTTTCCCCGGAAGTTTTTTTTGCACGATATAGAAGTTTTGCAGTCGACATCTCTTGTCGGAGTAAGTGCGTCAAGGTGCCCCTTTTGCCAGGGTAAACATTCTTTTTTGCTATGATGTCTTCCTTCGAAGAAGATTTAGAGTGCTTATTGTCGTTACCTAAATTAAGCGAACCACTTGTATGGCGGACATTTTGAGTTATCTTTTCGTTTTCGGATTTTGTTTGCACCATGCCAAACCAGAAGAGCAACACGGTTATCAAAATGAAAGCGGAGCTTAGGGCGGTTTTCACAAAATCAGATTACTTCGAGAAGCGACTTTTCGCCAAGTAGATTTTTCCTTGTTTTTCGAGAATGCAAAGCGAGAACTAGATTGCCTTCAATTGCGCCAACCATGTTACATGGTCGGTCTTGGCGTTGTTTGAGTTTCGAGTTTTTTAACACAAGAAATAAACAATATTGTATGTTTGACTCTGAAGAGGTTGTTGAGAGTAAATGCCTCTATCTCTTCTACGGTTTAAAAGTATGTACTGATGAGCGATTCCGTTTCGGTCGAGTTTTCTCAACAACTTACGCAAATTCAGCGTAAGTTGTATTCATACATACTTTCTCTCGTCCCCAACAGGGCTGAGGCTGAAGACATATTACAGGAGTCCAATTTCGTTCTTTGCCGCAAGGCCAAAGAATATGATAGGGACCGAAACTTTCAGGCTTGGGCATTTCGAATCGCCCGCTATCAGGTCATGGCATTTTTAAAAACGCGTAAGAGAAGCAAGTTGATTTTTTCCGAAGGTATAGTGGAACTTCTGGCGGAAGAATTGGAAGATAACTCTCGATTTGAAAAAATGAGAAAAGCTTTGTCTTTTTGCCTTGATGAATTAAGCGAGAAGAGTCGTGCGGTTGCCCGGCTTCGATTTGAGAAAAACTGCACTCTTCTGGAAATTGCAGAAAAATTAGGGAGGCCGATGGGCACGGTTTCGGCTACCCTTTACAGAGTTCGTGTTGCACTTGCCCATTGCGTACGCAAGAAAGTGGCCGAGGAAGAGGCTGCGGAACTTGCCTAAGAAAAAAAGTTCAGCTTGCAACATGCACACTAGCAACGAGTTGGGGTTTCTCGCCCGCTAAAGTTGAAAAAAAATGCAAGATTTGGCGACTTTTGGCTAATTACACAGCGAAGGACACTATGTTCGGAGAACCCTTATAGTCATTATTTATGTCAAATACCTCTAACGCTTTTCAAGATTTGGATCGTTTGGTCATCCAACTGTTCGACGAGTCGTTGTCCCAAGCAGATAAGGAAATACTTGAGAACATAATTCGGGACAATCCAGAAGCTCGTGGGCGTTATGCGGATCTCGTAACTTTGGAGTCGATGTTACATTGGGAATTTGCAGGAGTTGAGTCTGATGTTAACACTTTGCGTCATACCCCATTAATCGATTTCTCTGCTTGGTTGCGTCCTGCAATGGCTGTTGCCGCGTGTTTTGTCGCGGCTCTAATTGGTTGGTGGGTCATCGATCAAGGTGTCCCTGTTGTGGATGCTGAACATGAAATCGCATCTCGCCCGCTTTCGCATTCTAGTGTCATTACTGGAGCGAATCCCCCTGATGGGATCCAACCCCCATTGGGCAAACTCGTTGTTGGCAACGGACCTAACACGATTGTATTTGGTTCCGAAGCTAACAAAGTGATGGTTTCGTCCATCAAGCCATCTTCAACTGTGAACTTGGCCCGACAGGATCGAGAAGCTCTACTTGATGCAGCCTATGGCCTTGAAATTTTGGAGAGCGGTCAAGGTTTTGGTGAAGGCGGTTATGTTGAAGTTAAGGAAAACGTCACTGCGTGGCGGACCGAGGATGCCTTGAGAGTGGGTGAAGAATTCGGGGTGCAACCTTATAAAGGTGGTAACATGCTTCGGTTTTCTCGAATGGAAGTGGATGTTTTTGTAAAAAAGGCCGAGGTATCCGAACTGGTCAGCGTGCTCGATGTCCGCTCGCTTGGAGCAAATCTTGTGAATGGTAAGACTGTCGTAAAATCTTCCGTTTGCTTCAATCAAGGTGTCGGCATTGCCGATGGAAGTACGTCTTTTGCTCTTAGTCTCCATGCGATCAAGCGTGAAGGTCAGGTAAGCCTTGCTACCCGTAGGGAAGAGGCGATTGTCAATAGTGATGTGAATCCCAAAACTTGGGAGCGCGTTGAAAGTGAGATTGAACTTCCCGAGGGAACCGACTTTGTGGTAGTTTCGCTTTCTGCTCATAAAAAGGGCTCCCAAGCCTTGCTGCCGAATTTGAGCGGGCACTATGCGGATGGATTGGAAATTGCCATGGCGGTGGATGGTCGCCCTGTATACAGTCGCCTTTAACCAGTTTTTTCGTCCTGGTGGGGCAAGGGTCCGCATACAACCTCCTATTTTCTCGGAAAGGATTTTGGGGCATTGTTAGGCGTTGACGATATTGCAGTTTAGATAAAGGAATGGCTAATGAACTGTAGAGTTTTTTTTCTGGTGGCATCGCTTTCACTCGCGTTTTTTCCATCCATGGCTGATGATTGGCCAGGGTTTGGGGGAGCCCGAAGAGATGGTGCGTCTACCGAGAAAGGTCTTCGGTTAGAATGGGGAGACGATGAGCCTAAACCCCTTTGGAAGGCCAAGGTTGGAGCAGGATACTCTTCTGTCATCGAGACTGTCGGGCTTGCCTACACGGTTGGAAACGCCAATGGAAAAAACACCATATTTTGCTTTGATGCGAACTCGGGTGAAAAGAAATGGACTCATTCTTTCCCGTGCGAAAAAGCTCCTAAGTATTTTGACGGCGGGTCACGTGCAACTCCTGCTGTCGCCGATGGCATTCTGTATCTGGCCAGTCACGAAGGAGCATTTTTTGCGTTCGAGGCGAAGACGGGAAAGGTCTTGTGGAGTAAGAATTTAATAGAAGACTTTAATGGCCGACGGCCTACTTGGGGGTTTTCGGGGTCGCCTTTGGTTTCTGATGGCAAGGTGATCGTCGATACGGGATCTAAAGATGGTGCTCTTGTTGCGATGAATGCAAAGACTGGAGACTTGGTTTGGAGAGGCGGATCTGATGAAGCGGGCTATGCCTCACCTATGCTCCGAGCAAATAAGCCAACGGAAATCTTGGTTTTCAACCGTGCTGGCCTTTGTTCATTTTTGCTGACCGACGGCAAGCCACTCTATCGCTTTCAACATAAGACTCGATATGGCATCAACGCGGCACAACCGTTGGATACGGGTAATTCAATTCTGATCTCTTCTGCATACGGCAAGGGCTCGGCATTGGTAGACGTAAGCGGGCGAACCGCTAAGGCGATATGGGAAACCGAATCTTTTTCCAGCCAAATGGCCAGCTTGGTAAAAAAAGATAATTACGCCTATGGAATCCATGGGCAGACCGGAGCGAGAGCTAAA
>CALBIN010000267.1 GCA_937893275.1 uncultured Opitutia bacterium
ACCGCCCCGTCATGGCTTGGGGAACTGCAAGCCCGGCGGACTCGAGAAAGGTCGGCCCGAGATCGCATAGGCTGACGAAGTCACTGACTTTGCGTCCCCCCTTCGCCTGTTTTCCCCAGCGGATCACCAAGGGGACGCGCGTTCCCGTATCGTAGAGAGTGGCTTTGGCCCGGGGGAAGGGCATGCCGTTGTCTCCGCTCATCACGATGATGGTGTTTTCCAATTCCCCCATGTTTTTCAATTGGACGAGGATGCCGTGCGCTTCGCGGTCAAAGAGTTGAACCGCGGCGTAGTAATCCAGAAGATCGTTGCGCACGCTCGGGTGGTCGGGAAGACCGGGGGGCAAGGCAATACCTTCTATTTTAAAACCTGCGGCTTTTCCGCTGCCCAGAACGAAGGGGCGGTGGGGAGCGCCGCTGCCATACCAAAAGCAAAAGGGCGTATCTTTCTTCCGTTGCGCTAAAAAGGATTCGAAATTCTTGAAGCGGGGGCCGAACGGATCGGTGCCACGATAAGTATGCTTGCTTGGGGAAGCCCCTTTGCGGCTGAATCCGGTATGGTATTCCGCTTGGGCGAGAAGGTCGGCGTAGGTTGATATCTCTTTTGCAAGCGAGCCACCGAGGTTTTGCGCTTCCTCGAGGCGCCAATGCCATTGACCTGTGGCGATCGCCATGCGGCTGGGAGTGCACGAAGGTGAACTTACGAAGGCCCGCTCGAAAAGAACACCCTCGCGAACCAATCTATCGAAGGTTGGGGTCTTTACGGTCTTGTCGCCCAGAGCTCCGGCATGGGGCCAGGACCAGTCGTCGGCCATCAGGACCAGAATATTGGGTCGTGCAGCATGGAGCTGCAAGGAAAGCAACAGGCATGGAAGCGCTTGAAGGAAAACTTTCATTTACGGAAAGCTTAGTTGCTTTTTGCCACCAGCTTTTGTTTGTCCGCCAAAATCTTTCTGAATTCTTCGAGCCTGTCCTTGAGGTGTTCCTTTTGAGCCAGGTTGTTCTTTTCCTGCGGGTCCGTCCGTAAATTATATAGCTCTTCGCCGTCGGGCCATTTCCCGTAGCGCCAATTCTGGTTGCGAAGGGCGTAGCCAAGTTTCGGGCCGCGGGTGACCACGCTGTAGGCATATTTCTTTTTGCCCATTCTCTCCGGGTTGCCGAGTAGTGGGCGAAGGGAAGTGCCTTGCAAGTGACCGGGAGCCTTCAGACCCGCCAGGTCGGCGAGGGTGGGGTAGACGTCGATCAATTCGACCATCGCTTCCGAGGTGGCTCCCGACTTGGACAAGCCGGGTGCCCGTACGATGAAGGGAACCTTCGCCCCGATGTCGAAAAGGGTGACTTTGCCCCAAATGAAATGATCCCCCAAGTGGTAGCCGTGGTCGGAAGTGAATATGATTATCGTGTCTTCCCACAGTCCGTTCTTCTTGAGCCCGTCGAGGACCAAGCCGAGTTGGGCGTCGATGAAGCTGACGCAGGCATGGTAGGCCTGCATGTATTCCTTTCTGAGCGCGTGGTTCTCTTTGCCGAACTCGAAACCGAAAGCCTGATAACGTTTCGAAAGAGCGGATGGGGGGAGGAAATCCCACATGTTGGGACGGTCGGTTTGGTAGGTGATCTTGTCGTAGGGATAAAGATCAAAGTACTTGTTTGGCGCGAGGAAGGGAACATGAGGCTTTTGCAATCCCAAGGCGATAAAGAAGGGCTTTTCTCCGTAGGTCTTGTCTCCCATCCAACTTACGACCTGACGGGCGTTCTTGCCGTCCTTGTGCTG
>CALBIN010000268.1 GCA_937893275.1 uncultured Opitutia bacterium
TGGCCAGCCACCCCTTCCAGTCATCATCTGGGTCACGGACATATAGACATTGTCGATGTCGGGACGTTCCTCGCGATCCACCTTCACGCAAACGTAGTGCTTGTTCATAAGCGCGGCAACTTCATCGTCTTCGAACGATTCGTGCTCCATCACGTGACACCAGTGGCAGGTTGTGTAGCCGACGGAAAGAAATACAGGCTTGTTTTCTTTCTTTGCTTTCGCGAAGGCCTCCTCTCCCCAAGGATACCAGTTGATGGGGTTGCCCGCGTGTTGAAGCAGGTATGGGCTTTGTTCAAAAACGAGACGATTGAAATCGGGACCTCCGTCCGCAGGAAGCTTCTTCAGCGATTCGGGCGAAGGTATGGCTTTTCGAACGTGAGCGTGTTCGGCATGCTCGCTCGATTCCGTGGCTTTTTTCATTTCAGGCGGTACGCTTGAAACTCCAGAGGCATTTTGTTCATTCTCAGTCGAGGTGCTTTCGACCTTGGCCTCGTTGCATGCGGAAAGCCATAAGAACAGTGATGTTACGAGGATAACGGAACTAGGGAGTTTGAACCCTTTGGGGATGTGCATGCAGTCGATCATGCCGGTCTCCCCGGCAAGACGGCAAGCCCGTTTGCCTTACTCCACCGATATCAGTTCACGGAGTTGATCAACGCGCTCGTTGATCACGGTGGCCCCTGCTGACTCGAGTCGGTCGCAACCGAATGCTTCTACAGTTAGGCTCGCGGTGGCAGTGGCATAGAGCATGGCTTCCTTTATCGCGGCAAAGTCGTTGCGATTACGGGAGGCCAGCCGACCGAGCAAGGCTCCGGCAAAGGAATCCCCTGCACCCGTGGGGTCGCGAAGTTCGGTTACGGGGAAAGCGGGTAGGGCAAAGAGACCTTCTTCATGAAAGAGGACGGCCCCATGCTCGCCCTTCTTGACAATTACGCTTTCCGGTCCCATCTCGCGAAGTTTGTGACCGGCCAAAATAATGTTTTTTTCGCCTGTGATTTCTTCGGATTCGGAATCGTTGATCACGAAAAGATTCACTCTCTTTATCAGGTTGAGAAGGTTTTCTCGTTCGATCTCGATCCAGAGGTCGATGGTGTCGGCTAAGACGAAGGACTCACCACTAAGTTGATCGAGTACATGAGCCTGCAACGCCGGATGAATGTTTCCGAGCAGGACGAAGGGGGAGGCTCGATACGATTCGGGAAGGTCGGGACGGAATTTCTCAAAAACGTTCAACTGTAGATCTAGCGTGTCCCGACGATTGAAGTTCTCGTGGTACTTGCCCTTCCAGAAGAAGGTCGGTCCACTTTCGTCTCTCTGCAGACCTTCCAAGTCGATTCCCCGTGAGCGTAGTCTATCCATGAACTCTTCGCCAAAGTCGTTGCCGACGACGCCGACCATGCGGGTCTCGGCAAAGTAGCTCGAGGCGAAGGAACAGTAGGATGCTGCTCCCCCGAGAATGTGCTCTTTTTCGCCGTAGGGCGTGATGACGTTGTCGAAGGCCACGGAACCCACCACCAATAAGTGTGCGGGAGAAGTGGCGTCAGTTACTATGCGTTCGCTCATTATTGGCAGTTAGACTAGCAGGCAAAGGGAAATGCTCAAGCTTTCCCTGCCGGAGAATGCTTTTTCTATTGTTTGCTCGAACGGAGAACGAAATCCACAATGGGCTTGGGGTCCTTCAGGCTATGCGGGTGATGCCCGATGCCCGGTTTGCGAATCACCTCGATGGAACCGCCCAGTTTCTCGTACCGTTTTTCAATGACATCTGAATTTTCGGCCACCGGCACGACAGTGTCGGCCTCGCCGATTACGTGAAAAAGGGGAACCTTGGCTTTGGCC
>CALBIN010000269.1 GCA_937893275.1 uncultured Opitutia bacterium
TGCCGATTGCGGTAAAGGTCCCGTGGTGATCGTTGATGAAAAGACTTATGAGGACATTCAGGGCGAAGCCGCTGAGAAATTTGCCGAGCACGTGAAAAATGGCACGCTCGAAAAGGACCGGAATTTCACGAGTTACGAAGACGGGCTTGCCAAACCTCGTAAAAAGACTGTTGCCTCTAAGAAGAAAGGCGCTCGAAAGAAGTAAATCGACATGGCGGTAGCAAAGGAAAAACGAATCATTTTGAAGTACGCCGATGCCAAGGGGTACTCCAACGACCTGCCTTGCTATCTCGAGCACGGAGGGTACGACATGCTTAAGAAAGCGGTCAAGTCGAAGCCCGAAGACATTTGCGAGGAGGTCTTGAAATCGGGTGTTCGCGGTCGCGGAGGAGCAGGCTTCCCCACGGGCATGAAATGGAAGTTTCTAGATCGCAAGTCGGGCAAGCCGATATACCTCATATGCAATGCCGACGAATCCGAACCCGGAACTTTCAAGGATCGGCAAATCATCTACAAGGATCCCCATCAATTGATTGAGGGTATGATGATCTCAGCCTACGCGATCCAAGCCAAACAGGCTTTTATATATATCCGAGCCGAATTTTTCGAAGGGGCTCGAATCCTCGATCGCGCCATTGCCGAGGCCAAGGCAAAGAAGTTGTGCGGTGACAATGTTTTGGGTTCGGGTTATTCCTGCGATATCGTGGTGCATCGTGGGGCCGGGGCGTATATCTGCGGTGAGGAGACCGGCCTGATCGAGTCTTTGGAGGGAAAGCGACCGAACCCCCGAATCAAGCCTCCCTATTTCCCCGCCGTGTTGGGTGTCTATCAGTGTCCAACGATCGTCAACAACGTAGAGACCCTGTGTAACGTTAAGCATATTTTGGAAATGGGCGCCGATGCATTTGCCCAGCTAGGTATCCCGAATAATACCGGTACTCGTATCTGGTGCGTTTCCGGGCAGGTTCAAAAACCGGGATATTTTGAATTCGAGTGCGGGGCTCTCACTCTCGGAGAAATGATTTACGACGTCTGTGGTGGTCTGAATCCGGGTAGAAGTTTGAAGGCGGTCATTCCCGGCGGTTCCTCCGCCAAAGTGCTTCGAGCAGACGAACGATTTACCGGCACGCTGAAGGATGGAACTGATTTCGACTGGGGCGTGACCGACATCCCGTTGGATTTTGATGGCCCCATAGCTGCGGGCACCATGTCGGGTTCAGGCGGCATAATCGTTATGGACGACAGTGTCGACATCGTGGAGGCGCTGGCCAACGTCAACGCCTTTTATGCCCACGAATCCTGCGGCCAATGCACTCCCTGCCGGGAAGGTTCTCTATGGATGCGGAAAATCACTACTCGCATGTGCTCGGGCGGAGCCAGAGAAGAAGATTCCGACTTGCTCGTTTCGGTGGCCAACCAAATTGAGGGCCGCACCATCTGCGCATTCGGCGAGGCTGCCGCATGGCCCACTCAAAGTTTTGTCGCTAAGTTTAAGGATGAATTCATCGCCAAGGCCAACCAGCCTGCTCCCGATGACGATGCGGAAGGGCCCGCGCGTTTACGATTAATCTGAAATTTTGCATATGAGCGGAAACGGTAAAGTGGATATGATCCCTATTATTCTCAATGGAGAGGAAGTTGAAGTGCCTTCCGGCATAAACTTGATAGAAGCCGCTCAAATTCATGGTCGGGAGATTCCGCACTATTGTTATCACCCAAAGCTTACGGTGGCTGGCAACTGCCGTATGTGCTTGGTCGAAATGGGCATGCCCATGCGAGATCGGGGAACGGGCGAACCGGTGTTGGATGCGGATGGAAATCAAAAAATCGGATGGATCCCCAAGCCCGTCATCGGTTGCGGCACGAACGTCGCTCCGGGAATGCGCGTCAATACGGATTCGCCTTTAGCCAAGGATTCTCGCGAGGGAATCATGGAGTTTCTACTTGTGAATCATCCGCTCGATTGTCCGATTTGCGACCAAGCGGGCGAGTGCCGGCTCCAAGAGTTTGCGATGGATTACGGTCGCGGTTACAGCCGTTTTGTGGAGCGAAAAAACGTTAAGCCGAAGCGAACGAGACTTGGGCCAAGAGTGACTCTCGATGACGAACGCTGCATTCTTTGCTCTCGTTGCATACGTTTTTGCCAAGAAGTTGCGAAGGACGACGTTCTCGGCTTTGTGGATCGCGGAAGTTATTCCACCCTCACTTGCTTCCCCGGCAAGGAGCTCTCCAATAACTATTCGCTCAATACCGTCGACATTTGCCCAGTCGGCGCTTTGACAAGTTCTGACTTCCGTTTCAAGATGCGGGTTTGGTTTTTGAAGGAGTCTCCCAGTATTTGTACCGAAAGCAGTTCCGGAGCCAACACCCTGGTGGAAAGCCGAGAGGGGCAAATCTACCGGATCATCCCGCGTCGCAACGATGTAGTCAACGATACTTGGATGACCGATAGCGGACGAGAGCTCTTCAAGCAGGTTCAGTCCGAAAGTCGTTTGACTGCCCACCGCTCTGATGGCGCCGAGGTTACTCTTGATGCTGCCGTAGCTCGCTCGGTGGAATTGCTCTCCAACGATAAAATTGCCATTGTCGGATCCTGTAATTCTACCGTTGAGGAGCAATATCTTCTTCGCAAACTTGCGGATCAAACGAAGGCGGAAACTCATCTGTCGGGTCACTTTGGCGACGACGATGGTCTTTTGCTGTCCGCTGACCGCACACCCAACCTGCGTGGGGCATTGGCTACGGGTATGGTCAAAAAATATCCTTCCGACAATTTGAAACCACTGGCTCTTCAATTGGGAAAAGGTGACTTGAAGACGCTTCTCGTGGTGAACGAAGACCTCTTTGCCCTCGGCATCACCAAAGAGCAAATAAAGAAGGCCAAGATCATATACGTCGGCACCCATGAGAATGAGACGAGCAAGATGGCCGACGTCGTATTGCCCAGCCTTACTGTCTTTGAGAAGAGCGGAACCTTCATTAATCGAAACTTCCGTCTTCAGAAATTCTTTCAAGCTGTGCCCGGACCCGCAGGGCTTGTTCCCGATTTCCTTGTCCTCAATCGTATTGCCTCGGAGTTGTTGGGAGAAGTTGCAGAATCTCTCGGACTCGAATCTCTTTGGAAGGAAATCGGCAAACTCCGAACATCCTGTCTCAAGGGAATCGCATATCGCGAAATTCCTTCCGATGGCCTCGCCTTGGATCCCGGCAAGTTAGCTGATCTTCCCTACGTTGAGGGACCGGCTCTGAATTTTTCTCCGTCCAAAGTCAAAAAAGCAGTCAAGGCCAAGCCAAAAGCTGCCAAGGTCTAAGCGACAACCATGGACATCGAACTTATTCAGATGCTCGCCTTGAAGGTGACCTACGCTATCGTAATGGTGAGTGTGGTCATGAGCATTGCCGGTTACACGGTTTTGGCCGAACGGAAAGTCTGCGCATGGATGCAGGGAAGAGTGGGTCCCAACCGTACCGTCCTTCCCTTTGTTTCCGCCATACCCATCATCGGGCCTTTTTTGCGGAATCTGGGCATATTTCAACCGTTGGCCGACGGCTTGAAGTTTCTCTTCAAGGAAGAAATCGTTCCCGGTCATGTTAACAAATTTTATTATCACCTTTCTCCCATTGTAGCCTTGGTTCCCGCTCTGACCACCATGACGGTGCTGCCCTTCGGGGAATTCACAAATGCCGAGGGCCATACCACGCCACTGGTGTTGGCCAACGTGGACTTGGGCATTCTCTTCGTTTTTGCGATCTCCTCCCTAGGTGTCTATGGTATCGTGTTGGCTGGTTGGTCCTCGAACAGCAAATATCCTTTCCTCGGGGGCATTCGTTCCTCGGCCCAGATGATTTCCTACGAGCTCGTGATGGGGCTTTCGGTTTTACCGGTTTTTCTTTGGGTCAACGCTCCGGGCATGACCGGGAGCGGATTGAGTCTTGTCTCCATCGTCAATTCTCAGGAAGACGCCGCTTGGCTGGTTCTTGCTCAGCCCTTATCTGCCTTTTTGTTTCTTGTCGCCCTGTTTGCCGAAACCAATCGCCTGCCTTTCGACATGCCGGAGTCGGAAACCGATCTGGTCGGCGGTTTTCATACGGAGTACGGTAGCTTCAAATTCGGGATTTTCTTTGTGGCTGAATACGCTCATGTGGTCATCGGGTCTGCCATCTTCACGACCTTGTTTCTCGGTGGATGGCACTTCTTGCCATGGGTAGCCGATCCTTGGGCACCGGGTTGGATAGGTTCGCTTCTGGGCGTGGGATGGTTCCTTGCCAAAACTTTTTGCCTTATCTTTTTCTTTATTTGGGTTCGCTGGACCCTACCGCGTTTTCGCTATGATCAAGTTATGAAACTGGGCTGGGCCAAGCTACTGCCGTTGGCCTTGGTCAACTTGATCTTCTACGTGATCTTGGTTACTTACCTCGATCAAGCCGCCGCGTCATGAACCTTTTGAGGACGAACCGATGATCAAGACAGTCGTAATAGAACGCAAACCGCTCTCTCTTTCCGAGCGCACTTACCTGCCTCAAATCGCTTCCGGTCTGAAGACGACGCTTTCCAATCTTTTCAAAAAAAAGGTGACCCTCCAGTATCCCGAGCAACGCCCGTCGATCCCTCGTGGCTACCGTGGAGTACCCACTCTGGTGAAGGATCCGAATGGTCGAGAAAAATGCGTTTCTTGCCAATTGTGCGAATTCGTTTGTCCGCCAAAGGCAATTCGTATCACCCCCGGTCACATACCGGAAGACGATGAGGAGCGCTCTCATGTGGAAAAAAGCTCCCGAAGAGTTCGAGATCGATATGCTCCGATGCATTTACTGCGGGTATTGCGAGGAAGTTTGCCCGGAAGAAGCCATCTTTCTTCAAGAAAATTATTCACTATCCGGTTATTCCCGCGAGGAACTGGTAAACGACAAGGAAAAGCTTTATGAAATGGGCGGCACCTTGCCCGACCAGCACTTCAAGTGGGACAAGAAGAAGGCCGACGAGGAACAGGGCAACGCTCACTGAGATCAATGAACCTCAGCCTGGTAGATTTTTTATTTTACGTCTTTGCCACCATATCGGTGGGAGGTGGTCTGGCCGTGGTCCTAAGTCGCAATCCCGTAACGGCGGCGATGTTCATGATCTTGTCCTTGGTCGGAGTGGCCTCGTTGTTCGTTTTGCTGGAGGCATTCTTTTTGGCCGTGTTGCAGGTTCTCGTATATGCGGGAGCGGTCATGGTTCTTTTCCTATTCATCATCATGCTGATGGACGTGGGCCCTGACTCGGGCAAGGGAGCTAAGTTGTCCAAGAAACGTATTCTTTCCGGTTTTATCGCTCTTCTAGGCGTGGGGCTTTTGACAGTGCTGACCCTCGAGTATTCAGGAGTGGCCACCGTGGCCACCGATTCAGCTGATCACTGGCAACCCGTGACCGAGGAAACCTCAGCCGCAGGTGCCAACATAGTGTTCTCGAAGAGTGTCAAAAGCTTTGGCTACGGACTATTCACCAAGTACATGCTGCCCTTGCAAGTGGCTGGCTTTCTTTTGCTTGCCGCAATGGTTGGCGTGATCGTGTTGAGTAAAAAAACCGATGATGCTGACGCCGACAATAAAGCCGATGGTCCTTCTCTCGGCACCACTAACCCCCAATCGGAGGAAGCCTAAGGAATGGATACCATTGGCGTTCAAGATTTCCTCGTGGTGGCCGTGTTGCTCTTTTCAGTCGGCTTTCTGGGTGTCGTCTTGCGACGAAACCTTCTGCTCGTCCTCATGTCGCTGGAGCTTATGCTCAACGCCGTAAACGTGGCTCTCGTGGCCTTTTCCCGGCACAGCGCAAATATGGATGGAAGCCTGTTCGTCTTCTTCATAATGACCGTGGCTGCGGCTGAGGTTTCAGTAGGCTTGGCCCTGCTGGTGGCCCTCTACAAAAAACGGCAAAGCGTATTTTCCGAGCACCTGACCATGCTCAAGAACTAGGGAAATGGACATCACCACCGGTACGCTTCTTTTAATTCCGTTGGTCTCGGCCGCGACTATCCTGCTGTTTTTTCGCCGGAACGGAAAAATCGCCTCTTACATCTCCGTCGCTGCTGCTGGAGCGATTCTTTTGCTTTCACTCCAGATCATCTTTTCTGAGTCTGCTTCTGCGGACTCAGAATTAGGCGATGCTATCGTAGACTCGGGCGTAACTTGGCTGGAAATCGCCGACTTCAAGATAGTCGCTGATTTCCACATCGATGATCCCGAAGCAAACAACGAGTCCAAAGCTCTTCTCTTCGTCGTATCCTTCGTCGGTTTTCTCATTCATGTGTTTAGTCTTGGCTACATGGCCGACGATGCCGGGAAGGCTCGTTATTTTGGAGGTCTGTCGATCTTCATGTTCTCCATGTTGGGCATTACTTTGGCCGACAACCTGATCATGATTTTCGTTTTCTGGGAGCTGGTCGGCTTTAGTTCCTACATGCTCATCGCCCATTACTTTCATACCAAGGAAGCTTCCGATGCCTCGAAGAAGGCCTTTATCGTCAACAGGGTGGGGGACTTCGGTTTCCTCATCGGCATTGTGTTGACTTACTGGATGTTTGGCACCGTAAACCTCTCCGAACTGAGCCAGCTCATGGCTGCCGATCCCGCTCGCGCCACTACCGGCATCGCCCTGGCCTTGGCCTGCGGTTTCATAGGGAAGTCCGCCCAGTTTCCTTTGCAGGTTTGGTTGCCCGATGCAATGGCGGGACCGACCCCCGTTTCGGCTCTTATTCATGCCGCCACTATGGTTGCCGCCGGCATCTACCTGCTGGCTCGCATAGATTTCCTTTTTACCCCGGAAGCCTTGTCCTTTATTGCTTTGCTTGGAGCGGCTATGGGCCTGTACGCAGGTTTCTGCGCCTTGGTTCAGCGCGACATCAAGAAAATTCTCGCTTACTCCACCTTGTCGCAACTCGGTTACATGGCCGCCGCCTTCGGCTTGGGCTTAGAAGGCGTGGCGCTCTTCCATCTTGCCACGCATGCTTTTTTCAAGGGACTCATGTTCCTCGGCGCAGGTTCCGTAATTCATTCCTGTCACCATGAGCAAGACATTTTCAAGATGGGCGGTCTGCGTCGTCGCATGCCCATAACCACCAACAC
>CALBIN010000270.1 GCA_937893275.1 uncultured Opitutia bacterium
GCAATGGCCTTGATGAAACCGGGGTCGGCGTTGCGTACGTTCAGCCCAAGCTCCTTGGCCTTGGACATTTTCTGTCGGTACTGCGGCTTCGCCACGGGCGTGCCGGCCTCGTCTGCAACCGCAATCTCCTCCAAGGTCTCGGCCTCTTTCTTCTGCGCTCGCTCATAGTCCTGAGACGTGCGCGAAAGCAGCATGAAGATCTCCACGCCTTCTTTCTGTTTCTCAAGGAGTAGGTCGATCACCTGGTCGCCGATGTCACCACCGAACAGGTACATGCCGAACATCACCTGTTTCTTAGCGCCACGGATCATTTCCAGCCCCTGCCCGAACACTTCGTCCTGGTCCACCAAGGCGCGCGCTGCGATGGGTTGAGGCTTTTCGCCTATGGGCAACATGTGCGTCGCCACGTGCTTCTCGTAATACTGCCGGTCCATCTGGTCCGAGACCTCGAATTTCACAAGCACTAGCAACGCCACTCCAATGCAAACAAGCGCTGACCACGAAAGAAACTTCTTCATCTTCCCACTACCATACTGCTCAAACGGCAGTGGTCAAGGGCAGGGCGAAGAGCAGAAAGCAGTTCTAGAATGCGTGGAGGACTTGACGCCTAGACTTATGACCACCGCGCTTATTCTCTGTCCACTTGCGCCGTTCGAGCCGCAACCGAGAACCGGCGATCCAGCCGAACCAAGTTCCCTTGCCGGTCCTTTACCGAAACGCTCAGGTTTCCCTCGGCGAGCGATTGGATGGGTGTAGACAGTTGCCATTCCCATACGCCGGGATGGGTCTTCTTGAACTTGGTGGCTGCGTTTTGTCCTGCGGGCAAACCATCGATCTTAAAGTCAAAGCGCACCTCGAAAGTGTTTTCGTCAAGACCGCTGTAGTAGTCGTGCATGCCGATTCGAACTTGATCGAGTCGTTCATTGCTTCCGGCACGAGGTCGGTTGACCGACAATGTGGGTCGCAACTCGTCGAGGAACCAACCGCGTTCCCTGTAACCCGGTTGCTGGCGACTGATCGGGGCGCCGAGATCGATCCAACGCACAAAGGTTAGCTTCTCCTCCGCGTTCAAGGGAGGAACCCCAGCATTCGGTGGCGGACAGGCTCGACCCAAGAAATCAACGTCGGCATCGTTGGGGTTCGCGCCTTCGGGCAAAGTGGAGGAATCGCCGGGCACTTTTTCGGTCGGGTGATCCTGGTTGCTCCAACCATCCAGGCGCTTGCCGTAGATCTGCCAGACCAGAAGACTCCGTCTGGACTGAAATTTCCGAATGTAGCGGGAGGCATTGGTTTGGCGCCATGAGCCGTTCTTGATCACCGGTTTGCGTCCGTACTTCGCCCGCTGGTCGTTTGCCAGGCGATGCCAAGTATTCTCGTAGCCGTCGACATCTTCCTCGTCATCCAGCACCAATTCAGCGGCTGGATTCTTGCCTCCGGCGTGACACTTGATGCAAGAGCGCTGCAACAGGGGCTTGATGTCTCGATAGTACTCAACGTCGACTGCCCCGCTGGATTGCTTTTCCACCCCAAGCTCCTTCTTTCCCGGTTTTAGCAGGGTTGCGATCTGGCTTAGGTCGGTCGGGCGATAATCCTCTCTTCCGGCAAAAGTCAGGGAGAAATCCAAACTCTTTTGAGCATGGGCATGGCAACCACCGCAGTTATAGCGTTTTTCGCCCGGCCGCAACTGGTGCCACGTCTGGGACATGTTCAAGACCATGGCGTTGCGGTCCAATGTCTGGAAAGTGAAGGGCACGTCGGCGGGAATTCGAGCCAAAAAGCTGGTGTCGGGATTGCCTTCCGGATCGAGGATCTCTTTACCATCGGCATCTTTTTTGCGCAGCGGAATCTCGCCGATGATGCGCAGGCGTTCCCGGGCATGGTTAATGAAGTTGCGGGAGTCCCGTCCCATCTTGGCCCCATAACTGAAGTGGGAGCTGGGCTCCATGGACAAGATGCGCACAGCGAAGATATCATGGTCGGAATACTTGCCCGCATCCGCACCTTGAGTTATCCAATTTGGGCTAGCCCCGTTCTGCGAGGTATTGAACGGGTCGAGCCCGTCGAAGGATTTGGCACCGTAGCCCGGGCGTGTGTTTCGCTTGTAAAAAGAGGAGGAGCCGACCAATCCGAAGGGCGTGCCAGCGGGTAGGTCCGCATGCTCGGAACCATCGTTGGCCAGCGGCGGAAGGGTGACTGGTTCATCGATCCCGTAGATCGCCCGGTAGCTTACCACCGGCTTCGGTTGCATTTCATTGTAGCGGGGATCGTTCTTGAGCTTTACCAGATCGCGATAATCCCGCACCGGTCCACCACCAGGCACCTGGTAGATGCCCCCGTCGTAATCGGGCTTGTTCACCGGTCGGCGCAAATCGTTGGCCGGACCGGGCGACCACACAAGCAGGAGGTCGTTGTTTGGGGCGGAACTCGGATGAGTTACCTTGCCGACGTAATTCCCCTGTTCATCCTTCGGCGAGGCGTTGTCCTGGCCGTGGGTGAACCGAGTGAGTCCGTCCAGACCCTTTGGAGAAAAGGCAATCGATTCATAGCGTGGTTTTCCGTTAGCGTGGATACCTTGCTGAAAGCGTGGATTCGACTCGTGACGCGGGTTCGGGTCTCCGAATGGGGCCACCCCGGTTGGTGGTTTCGGAGGCAATGAAAAAAAGCTTCCGAATCCGTTGTTGTTTTGGTTGTAGTAGTGCTCCACCACAAGGTCGCCGCGAGAGAGCTGGGTCTGGAAATGATAGGCCGAGGCACCGGAAAACACACTGACCAGTGGTTGCCACTCGGTTCCGTCCGGACGAATGGCCCACAGGCTCCACAGGCGTTGGTCGCGCAGACCTTGTCCCTCGTAGCTGGAAAACATGATGCGTCCATCCTTCAAGACAGTGGGATGCAAGGCGCTGCCAAGGTTCAGGTGACCAATCAGTTCAACGTTCTTGCCATCCTCGTCCATGACGAAGAGCTGCAGGTTGGGGAAGGTGTAGCTTTTGTTCGGCAGGTAACCGTTGCGACTGGAACTGAACACCACCTTCCCACCGGGCAGAGGACAGGGGCCGAGGTTGAAGATACCGTATCCCAAGTTCACCTTGTCGCGGTCGGTGGGGCGCTCCGCCCAATCGGCGACCCCGGTGTTGGGGGTCCATTCCTGATGGGTCAACCGGACGATCTTACGGCTCTTCAGGTGGATCTTGTAAATGTCCGCCCCGGCCCTTGACGCCATACGCCGTTGGGAGTTCAGGGCTTCCTTGCGCTGATCGTGAAGGTAAACGTAATAAATCCACTCACCGTCCAAGGATGGAAAAGGATCTATCACCGATCCGTTGCCTCCCTTGACTAGCACTTCCTCGCTCCCATCAGGGTGAAGCAGCATTAAATCCGCGCCTGGTTCCATGCGTATGGGATCCTTGACCTCCGGCCAGTGCGCATGCCCCTCGTCACCGTATCGCGGAGCCCGCACGTAGACGACGTCGTAGTCGTGGAGGGCAGTGACCTGAGTAACCCGAGCAACCTCCGCCAGTGCTTGATTTGAAATTGCAACAATTAGCGAGACGAGTGAAACGAACCTTTTCATTACAAAATTTACTTTACCGACCGAACGGGTAGGGTCAAGCACGAGGGGGGAGGAACCTCGATTTCGCTAGGTTCGCAAGAGGCCGCTAACGTGGAGCATCCGCAAGCTCAGTTCGGTGTGGTCGGTTTGCGCAGGCGCGGAGGGAGTCGTTTTACGATAGAGTGGGGTGGATCTTCCTCGGGTACTTCCAGTTCTCTGCGATGCATGGTCAGTTGCTTGGTCAGCCTTTTTTGCACCTTGGTCATGCCGGGTTTCCCGTAGACGCTCTTCATTTCGCCGGGGTCGGATTTGAGGTCGAACAGTTCCCATTGATCGACGTCCTTCTCATAGAAGTGGATTAGCTTGTACCGCCCGTCGGCTACGCCGTAGTGGCGTCGAACGTAGTGCCATCCGGGGTATTCGTAATAGTGGTAGTAAAAACTTTTTCGCCAGTTCTTGGGGGTCTTGCCTTGGAGGACGGGGACTAAAGATCGTCCATGCATGTCGCCCGGAACCTCGATGCCCGCGACCTCGCAAAAGGTTTCTGCAAAGTCGATGGGGGAAACGATGTCGCCGTTGCGGCTACCCGGCTTGACCACTCCGGGCCAACGAACGAGCATGGGCGTACGCAAGGATTCTTCGTACATCCATCGCTTGTCGAACCAACCGTGTTCGCCGAGGTAGAATCCTTGGTCCGAGCAGTAGATCACTATCGTGTTTTTGTCCAAGCCCGCTTCCTTGAGGTAGGCGAGCATGCGCCCGATGCCGTCGTCCACCGAGGCAATGCAGCGCAGGTAGTCCTTTACGTAGCGCTGGTATTTCCATCGGACCAGCTCCTTGCCGGTGAGCTTTGCCTTGGCCAAGGCCTCGTTCTTCGGGTCGTAGGCCGCATCCCAAAGCTTCTTTTGCTCCGGTGTGAGGTTGCCCGGGGCGCTCAGCTTCAAGTCGCCCCTGGTCATGGTCTCGGCAATGGTCATGTCCTGCTGGTGGGCGGCCAAGGTGCGTCCCGAATAGTCGTCAAAGAGGGTGGGGGGTTCGGGCAAGGTGACGTCGTCGTACTTGTTGAGATACTTGGGAGCAGGTTGCCAGTTTCGATGAGGCGCTTTGTGCTGGAACATGAGCATGAAGGGCTTTTCCTTGTCCCGTTTGTCTCTCATCCAGTCGAGGGCGAGGTCGGTGATGACGTCGGTGGTGTACCCAACGTGCTTGACCACCCCGTCGTTCTTGCCGTCCCCGTCCGCATCCTTGCGCATGGGAGGATTGTAGTAGGGGCCTTGCCCGACTAGAACCTCGGAGTAATCGTATCCTTGTGGGGGCCATGTGTTCGCCGAGATGCCATTTCCCAACTACCGCGGTGGTGTAGCCTGCCTTGCGAAGGAGTTTTGGGAAAGTCTGCTGGGTCCCGTCGAACCTGTTCCCGTTCACGAGGAAGCCATTGGCATGGGAGTACTTGCCAGTCTGGATGGCCGCACGCATCGGCCCGCAGATCGAGTTGGTGACGTAGCACTGCTCGAAGAGCATGCCGTCGCGAGCGAGCGAGTCGATGTTCGGGGTAGGGCAGTGTTTCTTTAGCCAAGAGTCATAAGCCCCGACCGCCTGATAGGCGTGGTCGTCGGTGAAAATGAAAAGAATGTTTGGTCTTTTAGCCGCGCTCAGGGAAAGAGCGGTCGTTGCAAGGATCAAGGAGAGAAATTTCATTCGTCTGACCCTATGGACCAAGTTTCCTTGGTCAAGCGTCCAGCAACCTCGACCTTATTTTGACGGATGCAGGACAGATCGTAG
>CALBIN010000271.1 GCA_937893275.1 uncultured Opitutia bacterium
TGGATTTCGACGGGAAAGCGATTTCTTTTGAAGACGCCTACTCCCTGTACTTCGGGACGGGTCTCGATAGCAGTGATTTCCTCGGGAGAGAACCCTTCGTCTTTTTTTCCGAGATTGGCGAGGGCCCCGCCTTCTACGCGTTTATTGACCGTAAAGAAGTTCCGTGGGGGTTCGCGTTCTGCAATGACCGTGCTCGCATCAAGAAAAAACTGAACGGCGGCGAGCAACAGAACAGTCCCCATAAAACATCCTGTGATGGCAATAGCCAGTTCCCGGCGGGGACCGCGAACCCCAAGAGCCTTCGCCGTAAGTTGCTCGGTTTGGGTGCTCATAGTTTCCACTTGTGGTCGATGGTGAAATCCGAAACTTCCTCGAGGGAAGAAAGAACAAGACCTGCATTCCTCCGCTCGAGCTCTTCCTCGATGAGGGTCCATGCTTTTCGTGTGTTTTCGTCGTCGAGGTGGCTGAATGGTTCGTCCAAGAGAAGAATTTCAAAGGAGCGGGAAAGAGCCCGGATAAGTGACATCCGCTGACGTTGACCCTGCGAAAGGATGCCACAGGGTTTCTCCAGATATTCGGCCACACCGAGACGCTCGGCCATGGTTTCGGTGGAAAGAGCGGCTTCGTAGCGGGCGGGAAGGAGCTCAATGTTTTCACGAGCAGTTAGGTTTGGAAACAAGCGAAGGTCTTGAAAGAGAAGGGCAATTTGGCGAGAGCGAAGGTATGCCCAATCTTCTTCCGTAAAGGCGGAGGAGTCCTTGTCGTCGATCAGCAATTGTCCCCAAAAATCTCTGCGAATGCCATAGATGAGGTGAAGGAGGGTACTCTTTCCTCGACCCGAGACTCCGGTGACGAGGTAGCGTTTGCCCTGGTCGAGGACTAGTGCCGAGCCCCACACTCCGGATGCGTTTAACGCTTTTTTCGGAATGGGCTCGGGAAGTAGTTCCTGTAGTTCGATTTTCATTCGTGGACGATCACTTTTCCAATCCAAACAGACGGGAGGCATTGTCGCCGAGAATATTCTTTTGTTCCGATTCGGTAAGTCCTGCATCTTGAATTTCAGCAAGAAAGGTCGAGAAGTCTGGTTTCTCCTGCTTGCCAGGGTAGAGGCGTAAAGGATAGTCCGACCCGTATAGCACCTTTTCCGAGCCGACAACATCTACCACGGAACGAAAAACCTTGGAATCGTAGAGCAAGGGACTGGCCGCGACGTCGTACCATACATTGTCGAAGCTTTTGCGAACATGCTCATTGAGCTCGTAGAAAGGCAACAAACCTCCCCAGTGGGCGAGGATGATTTTCAGCTCGGGGTAGGTCTCGATCAACCATTGAAAATCCTCGAAAGGGGTAGGGACCCTGCCGGGGTGGGGATGTCCGACCGGTTCGCTGACGTGAAAATTGATGGGCCACCGGATCTCAATTGCGAACTCGACTATCTTGAGCCAATTCGGGTCACGAATAGAAAACCCTTGAACTGGTGGCAGGATTTCACCGATCCCGCGAAAGCCTTCGTCCCGGGCAGCCTTAAGCTCGTCGATCGCCTTCTCCGTAAGTGGATTGATGGTGGCAAAGGCAATGAAACGTTCGGGGTCTTTCCGAATCCATTCGGCGTGCCATCTGTTGTGCAAGGCGCATGTCTCTGGGTTTTCCCAGTACCAGCCTAGAAGTACGGCTTTGGCTACGCCTCCGGAATCCATATCGGCAAGCATGGTTTCTCGGTCGGCCCATCCTTGAATGGGAGGCCCTTTTTTCGGCATCACCAAGTTTTGCCAATGCCTTTCGCCTCTTGGGTTCGCAAAAGCAGCTGGATTTGCAAATACTTCCGGTGGATAGCGATGAACGTGGCAGTCAATAACCATTTACCAAGGATGAAGGAATGGCTTTGGGGATTCTCGTATCGATCTACTTATGAAAAAGCCCTATGGTTGGAGGGCTAATTAAAAGGCTCAAGCCTTTTCTGCACCTTGTTTGACTATGAGGTTGCGGGCGAGGGCGGCCTCTACGAAGCTGGCAAAAAGAGGATGAGGTTTGTTTGGCTTGGATTGGAATTCAGGATGAAACTGTACCCCGACGAACCACGGGTGATCCTCCACCTCTACGATTTCGACTAAGTCGCGTTCCGGATTTACACCCGCAATGCGTAGACCAAGCTCGGACAATTGATCGCGGTAGTCGTTATTGAACTCGTAGCGGTGCCGATGTCGCTCGGAAACTTCAGTTTGCTCGTAGGCGGCAAACGAAAGGCTGTTTTTGGAGATTTGGCATGGACAGGCGCCCAACCGCATCGTCGCTCCCTTGTCCGTAATGTTCCGTTGTTCTTCCATTATGTGAATGACCGGATGGGGAGAATCTTGATCGAATTCAGTGCTGTTGGCTCCCTTGAGGTTGGCAATGTTTCGGGCAAATTCTACAACTGCGATTTGCATGCCGAGACAAAGGCCAAGATAAGGAATCTTGTTTTCGCGTGCGTATTGTACGGCTGCGACCTTGCCTTCGGTGCCTCGATCCCCAAAACCCCCGGGCACGAGTATTCCATCCAGTTCTGTCAGATGGGCGGCAGCTCCGTCTCGCTCGATGTCCTCGGCGTCGATACGAAGAATTTCCACGGCCGAATCGTTCCGGATACCTCCATGGGCTACCGATTCGTTTACCGAAAGATATGAATCCTGCAAGTCCATGTACTTGCCGACCATGCCGATACGAATGTGATGTTTTGGGTTCTTCAGCCGTTGGACGACTTCTTCCCATTCATCTAGTTTTGGGGCAGGGGCGTCTAGTCCGAGGGCACGAGTAACCAAATCGTCCAAACCTTCCTTTCGCAGCATGTGGGGAAGTTCGTAGATGGAATTCTCTACATCCATCTCTTCGATGACAGCCTCTTTGGAAACGCTACAGAAAAGGCTCAGCTTTTCTCGAATTTCCTCGGTTATAGGCTGCTCGCTGCGACATACGAGAATGTCAGGCTGAATACCGATCTCGCGCAGTTTGGCTACGCTCTGCTGGGTTGGCTTTGTCTTCAGTTCGCCAGCGGCTCTTAGGGTCGGCAAGAGGGTGACATGGATGAAGAGAACGTTTGCTTTCCCTACGTCGAGGGCAAACTGCCTCATCGCCTCGGTGAAGGGCAAGCCTTCGATATCCCCAATGGTTCCGCCGATTTCGGTGATGAGCACATTCACTCCTTGACCCACGGTAAGGATGCGTTCCTTTATCTCATTTGTGACATGAGGGATGACCTGAACGGTTTTCCCCAAGTAATCACCTCGTCGCTCCTTGCGAATTACTGACTCATATATCTGCCCCGAGGTTAGGTTGTTGAATCTACTAAGTTTTCCGGAGGTGAAGCGTTCGTAGTGACCTAGGTCCAGGTCGGTCTCTGCTCCATCGTCCAAGACATATACCTCACCGTGTTGAAATGGACTCATTGTGCCTGGATCGACATTGAGGTAAGGATCAAACTTCTGTATGCGGGTAGTCAAACCTCTCTGCTCCAGCAATGCACCCAATGCCGCAGCCGTAAGTCCCTTACCTAGGGATGAAACCACCCCGCCCGTAATAAAAATGTACTTCAAATCATCAACTCCTTCGGGGATTTTACTTGAATCATTCATTGAGCTAAACGCAATAACCATTTTCTTTTTCTTCTCATCTTTCCGATGGAATGCGGTTACTGGTCTATTTTTACGATCGGAAAAAATGTCCTTTCGGCGAGTTGTTATCGCAGCATCTGCAAATTTTAAGGCGATTCGTGGGCAAGTCGGTTGTTCCGCCTGATTTGTTTACTGGGCGGAACCAGATTAACCGAATCTTAAAAAACCTTTGGCGCGTTCTTGACGATTGAGTGCAAGTAGCGATGATCTCTTCTCCACATATGAATGAAAAAAAAGAATTCGTGAGTCGTCGTCGTTTTGTTCGTGACGCTCCCTTTGCTGGGGCGACCATGCTTGCCGTGCCTTATGTGTTGACCTCTCGGGAAAAGGCTAAGGTATTGACGGTCGGTGAGGGGGAATTCCTCTACGAGGTGGAGCATGACTGGGGGCATTTGCCGGAGGGTCACGCATACGGCAACGCATCGCATGGAGTGACGGTTGATAAAGCTGGATTGATCTACGTTACGCACCATGGAAAACCAGGTAGTCTCTTTGTGTTCGAACCAAGCGGTAAATTCGTCAAGTCGTTGGGCGAGGTCCACGCGGCGAATGGACACGGCATCGATATTCGAGAGGAAGACGGAACGGAATTCCTATACCTTTCTCCCAGCAACTCCAACCTAAGTTTTACGAAAATGACGCTGGAAGGAGAGGTCGTTTGGCAAAAAGGGAAGAAGCTTCTCGGCGAGCTTTCGGGGAAATATGCAGCGAAGTCGCGTTATCGTCCTACCAACACTAGTTTTTCGCCAGACGGAGGTTACTTTCTTGGCGATGGTTACGGGAGCGATTTCCTTCACCAATTCGACAAGAACGACAAATATGTGCGCACCATCGGCGGTGGAGGTAATGGTCCGGGACAGTTTCGTACGCCCCATGGGCAATGGTTGGACGCTCGTGACGGAATACCCAAGCTCGCCGTATGCGATCGAGCCAACAATCGTCTCCAATGGTTCGACATGGAAGGGAAGCACTTAAAGACATTGGACGGTTTTCTCTTCCCCGCCGACATCGATGTGAAAGGCGAATTGATGCTCGTTCCCGACTTGCACGCCCGAATCACTTTACTCGACAAAGAAGACAAGGTAATCACTCACCTTGGAGACGATCCGGAATGGCGAAAGGTAGCCTTAGGCAACGGTTTCCGCTTGAAGCGCGATCAATGGAAGGCGGGCCGATTCGTACACCCTCACGACGCCTGTTTCGATAAGGACGGAAACATTTTCGTAGTTGAGTGGGTTTCCACGGGACGCGTCACCAAGCTCCGCAAAGTAAGCTAACCGCTGTAGTATTCGTCCACTAACTTTGGATTGTTTTTGATCGTCCCAAGTGAAGCTACCATCAAACATCTTTTTCCCGATGACATACATATTTCTCTGGCTTTCTCCCATCGCCTGTGCCCTTCTCTTGATTCATTCAAAGCATGCACAGAGGTTACGCCTTGAACGGTCTTGGGGCGGAAGCTGTCCTTCATTTTGGTTTTTGTCTCTTCTTGCCTTTTGCTCAAAGGGAAATATCAACCCCTTTTGAATCTTTTATTTTGTGACTAGTATTTGTTCTATCTGTTCCAGTTCATTGGGGAAAAAATACCTGATGGCTCTTTCGGGCTTTGTCTTGGTCGGTTTTGTCTTCGTTCACATGGCGGGCAACCTGCAAATGTTTGCAGGTGCTGAAGCTATTAATACTTATGCTTATCAACTGAAAGCCCTTCCTTGGTTTGTTTTGTGGGGTTCGAGATTGTTCCTGCTTGTCGCCGTAGTCGTCCATGCTTGGACGGCTGCTAAAATTTGTGCCGAAAACCGTGCTTCGCGTCCCACGACAAATGATGTCGAGGTCACTAAAAAGTCTGGATGGGCATCGCTCAACATGGGACTGACGGGTTCTATACTATTTGCCTTCATCGTATTCCACATTCTTCATTTCACCACCCAAACCGTATTTCCTGAATACAAGGAACTTACAACTCATGTGCCGGCTTCCGATGGAGCGGAGGTACACGACGTTTATCTTATGGTGCTGTCGAGTTTCGGAGTCGAGTGGTTGTCCGCCGTCTATGTATTGTGCATGTTTTTGCTTTGTCGCCACTTGACTCACGGCGTTTCAAGTATGTTTCAATCTCTCGGGCTCCGCCAAGAATCTTGGCGGAGTAAGCTTGATAGTTTGGCCACTCTCTATGGTTGGGTAATTTTCTTTGGATTCATTTCAATCCCACTCGCGGTTATCCTGCAAAAGCATGGGGCGGTGGAGGTTTTTGACAAAGTGGCCTTCGACCAAGTTGTCCCTGCCGCCGTGAGCAGTTCGATCCCGGAGGCTCCCACGCAATGATTCTCGATGCCAAAATTCCAGCCGGGACCTTGTCCGAAAAATGGGACAACCATCGCTTCTCGATGAAGCTGGTGAATCCCGCAAACAAGCGAAAGTACCGCATAATCGTTGTCGGTTCGGGATTGGCTGGCGGATCCGCTGCCGCCACCTTGGGGGAACTCGGTTACAATGTGAACTGCTTCTGCTATCAAGACAGTCCGCGGCGGGCTCATTCCATTGCCGCCCAAGGTGGAATCAATGGCTCCAAGAACTATCAGAACGATGGCGACAGTATCCACAGACTTTTTTACGATACCGTCAAAGGGGGCGACTTTCGTTCAAGGGAAGCCAATGTCTATCGGCTTGCTCAAGTCAGTGGTAACATTATCGACCAATGCGTGGCGCAAGGAGTTCCCTTTGCCCGCGAGTACGGGGGGCTTTTGGCCAATCGTTCTTTTGGAGGAGCTCAAGTAAGCCGGACCTTCTATGCCCGCGGTCAGACTGGGCAACAACTCTTGCTTGGCGCTTACAGTTCGCTGAGCCGGCAAATTGCTTCGGGGCAGGTGAAAATGCACAACCGCCACGAGATGCTCGACGTGGTGGTGGTGAATGGCCATGCCAAGGGAATTATCACTCGAAACCTTATAACCGGAGCCATCGAGTCTTGGTCTGCCGATGCCGTCATTCTTGCTACAGGCGGGTATGGCAATGCCTACTTTCTTTCCACTAATGCCACGGGCTGTAACGTCACGGCTGCCTTTCGAGCCCACAAACGCGGCGCTGGTTTTGCAAACCCTTGCTATACTCAGATTCATCCCACTTGCATTCCTGTTTCGGGCGATCACCAATCCAAGCTGACTCTAATGTCGGAATCTCTTCGAAACGATGGAAGAGTTTGGGTGCCGAAAGATCCGGCGGATTGCAACAAGTCGCCCGATCAGATACCCGAAGAGGCTCGGGATTACTATCTCGAACGCAAATATCCCAGCTTTGGTAATTTAGCGCCCAGAGACATTTCCAGTCGATCGGCCAAGGAAGCTTGCGACAATGGTCTCGGAGTGGGACCCGGTGGTCGAGGCGTCTACTTGGATTTCTCCGATGCGATCGATCGTTTCGGCGAAAGCATGATTCGGGAGCGATATGGAAATCTGTTTCAGATGTACGAACGCATCACAGGTGAAAACGCCTACTCGCGACCGATGCGCATTTATCCTGCCATCCACTACACGATGGGAGGCCTTTGGGTGGACTACAACCTCATGAGTACGCTCCCAGGGTGTTTTGTACTAGGTGAAGCAAATTTTTCTGATCATGGAGCGAACCGTCTTGGAGCCAGCGCATTGATGCAAGGACTGAGCGACGGTTATTTCGTCATCCCCTACACGGTGGCCAATTATCTTGCCGAAGAAGGTGCTGGCGCCCCCGATCCCGATGGACCGATATTCAAGGAGGCGATCGATCAAGTTCGAGAGCGTGTCGCGGGTTACCTTTCATCCGGAGGTAAACGCTCTTCTCGTTCTTACCACAAGGAACTTGGTCACATCATGTGGGAATTTGCCGGTATGGCTCGTAATGCGTCGGGTCTACAAAAAGCCATCGGGCTGATTCAAGACCTTAAAGAAGATTTTTCTCAAAACCTCACGGTTCCTGGTAAAGGCGAGCACTTGAATGCTGAACTTGAAAGGGCTTCCAGAACGGAGGATTTTCTCGATTTTGGTGAACTGCTGTGCCGAGACGCTCTAGAAAGAGACGAGTCATGTGGGGGGCACTTTCGTGAGGAGCATCAAACCGCAGAGGGCGAAGCTGTACGCGACGATGAGAACTTTTCCCATGCTGCGGTTTGGGAGCATAATGGTCAGGGCAAGGAGCCCACTCGGCACAAAGAGGATCTTCATTTTGAAAATGTGAAACTTGCCGTGCGAAGTTACAAGTAAGGATTGTACGGATGAAATTGCAGCTGAAGATTTGGCGACAGGATGGATCCGAGGATCCCGGACAATTTGAAATGCACGATTTGAATGGGGTGTCAGAGGATTGCTCTTTCCTCGAGATGCTCGATCTCCTTAACGAACAGCTTCTGGAAAACGGAAAAGAACCCGTTTCTTTCGATCATGACTGTCGGGAAGGGATTTGTGGCACTTGTTCTCTGACGATCAACGGATTGCCTCATGGGCCTGAAGATTCAACTACCACCTGCCAACTCCATATGAGGAAGTTTCGCGATGGCGAAACAATCACCATCGAACCTTTTCGGGCCAAGGCCTTTCCAGTAGTTCGCGATCTTGTTGTGGATCGTTCCCCCTTCGACAAGATCATTCAAGCTGGTGGATATGTCTCCGTTCGCACTGGTAGTGCTCCTGACGGCAATGCAATCCCTATAGCAAAGCAAGACGCGGATCTGGCGATGGACGCCGCCGCCTGTATCGGTTGCGGTGCTTGTGTCGCCGCCTGCAAGAATGCCTCGGCTATGCTTTTTACTTCCGCCAAGGCCGGACACCTTAACCTGCTGCCGCAAGGTCAGGCCGAAAAGGACCAACGCGTGCTCAACATGGTCGCCGCCATGGACGAAGCTGGTTTTGGCAATTGTCGAAATTATGGTGAATGTTCAGCTGCTTGCCCGAAAGACATATCCTTGGATTTCATTGCGAAGCTGAATCGTGACTATTCGGTGGCATCGGTAAAAAAGATATTGTCTTGAGTCCTTTTCCTGCGGGAGATCTTTCGCCCTATTGACTGGGGATCTTCTTCGGCAATAGTGCTAGTTGCTGGTTGCTCTTGAAACACTGTCGGAACTTTCCCCATTTTTTACATCGAAATAACGTTGCGGCAATTCGGGAGGTTTGAAAAATTGGGTTCATATGGCCGACGGCAAACAAGCAACATGGGGTGGACGATTTTCTGACGGCCCATCTGAACTAATGAAGTGGTTTGGAGAGTCCGTGTCATTCGACAAGAGGCTTGCCCCCTTTGACGTGATCGGTAGCAAGGCCCATTCCTTCATGCTGGAGAAGGTGGGTCTGCTTTCAGCCGGCGAGCGCGAGGACATTCATAAAGGCTTGGACGAAATCCTCTCCGAAATTGCGGCAGGGACTTTTGAATGGGATGCCGCCCTCGAGGACGTTCACATGAACCTTGAGCAAGCCTTACTGGCAAAAACTCCCGCTGCCGCCAAGTTACATGCTGGTCGGAGTCGAAACGACCAAATCGCCACAGACATGCGCCTTTTCTTTAAAGACGCTTGCGCCAAGTTGGGTGAAGCTCTCGAGACTGTCATGAAATCCCTTCTTGGTCAGGCTCGACAAAATGCGTCTGTTCCGATCGCTGGATATACTCACCTTCAGCGTGCCCAACCTGTTACGGTCGGGCATCATCTACTTGCCCATGTAGAGGCTTTTGCGAGAGATCGCATGCGGTTCTTCGAAGTTGCCGACCATGCCAATGTCTGTCCCCTCGGGTCAGGCGCTATCGCTGGTTCCACTTTGCCGATAGACCGTTCTTTCGTTGCCACTGAACTTGGTTTCGTGGACGACCAAGGCGAGCCTCGCTTGACGGCGAATGGAATGGATGCCGTAGCCGATCGCGACATCTTCGTAGAGTTTTCCGGTGCATGCGCTACCTGCGGACTACATATTTCCCGATTGGCTGAAGACTTTATTCTGTGGAATTCCAGCGAGTTCGGGTTCGTGGTTTTGCCCGATAGTTTTACTACGGGATCATCTCTCATGCCACAGAAGAAAAATCCGGATTCTCTCGAGTTACTGCGAGGAAAGACGGGGCGTCTTGTCGGCAACTTGCAAAATCTCTACGTCACCATCAAGGGCCTGCCGCTTACTTACAATCGAGACCTTCAGGAAGACAAGCCCCCCGTGTTCGATTCATTCGACCAGCTCGGCATGGGTCTAGCCGTTCTCGCTGCCACCATCGATGGAATGGAAATTAATGCCGACCGTTGTCGAGAAGCCGCTTCAGATCCCATGCTTTTGGCTACCGATTTGGCAGATTATCTCGTTGAGCGAGGTGTACCCTTTCGTGATGCTCATCATGCTGTCGGCGGAGTAGTTGCCGAAGCTGAGAAGGCGGGCGTAACCTTGCCCGACCTTACCGACGAACAAGCCAAGGGCGCTCATCCTGCATGCGCTGCTCTCGACGACGACTGGCGAGAAGTCTTTGATCTCGACCGAGCTTTTGCACGCCGGGAAAAACCGGGAATGCCTGGACCAACGCAAATTGCTACTCGGATTGCCCACTGGGAAAACCTTTTGGGCTGAAATTTCTTGGCCTCCGGCTTGATGCGTCGACTCCTACTTGGATTTATTATTGGAGCCTTGCCCTATGTTGCATTGGCCGAATTGAGAACTTGGACCACGACTGATGGTCGAAAAGCTCAGGGCGAAATTTTTGAAATAGAAGGCGATCAAATAGGTCTTCGCATTGCCAACCGTGAGTATCGTTTTTCTCTTTCCCGATTTATTGATGGGGATCAGGCCTATGCTCGGAAATGGCAAAGCCAGCCTCGTTGCGAATTGTGTTCAAAAACTCTCGGTACTCGTACGATGGAAGCGGGAGGCAAGACCTACCATACCGCCTGTTTCCGGTGCCTTGCATGCAAGAAGGTTTTTAGGGGAGGCGATAAGTTTCGCCGCGACCAATGGGGCATGCTCGCGCATGTCGATCATTTCTCTTTTGTCGCTACCTGTGGTTCATGCGGACGCATGTTTGCCAAACGGGAAGCCAAAAGGGAACAAATTCTTGATTCAAATCGTTTTGCTTGCTTGCCCTGTTTAAGCAATGCCGTTCTCGAGGAGAAAGCCCTCGGTTTGGTAAACGAACGGGTCAAGAAAGCCTTGAGACAAATCGGAATTGTCAAACCCGAGGGAAAGATTACTCTAGTTCTCGTAGATAAGCCCACTTTGGATGAAGAAGCCAAACGCATCCGTGCTAGTGGCAAACTAAAGGGTCTAACCCTCACGAAATTCCGTACCGTAACAAAAGGCAATGTGTCCAATACTACTTTCGAACATCGCATTCTAGTTCTGTATGGTCTCCCTTACACCGAATGCGAGGCTGTTCTTGCCCATGAGCACATGCATGTTTGGCTTAATGAACTTTTTGTTGAGGCTCCCCCCGATGTCGTCGAGGGCTTTTGTAATCTCGGGGCATCCAATTTACTCAAAATAGAAACGAATAAATTATCTTCGATTCTCTTGGACAACATGCAAAAAAGCAGCAGTCCGACCTATGGTGAAGGCTATCGAAAAATGGCGGAAAAGCTTTCACGACTTGGATGGCCGCGCTTGCTCGCCGAGATGCGATCTAGAGGAAAAGGAAAGTAAACGCTACGCGATTGAAAGGACCGACATGAAAATCGATTCACACCATCACTTTTGGAAATATGATCCTGCAGAGTATCCTTGGATGAACGAGGAAATGGGTATTCTAAAGGAAGACCATGTGCCTGCAGACCTAAAGCAAGAAATTGAAAAAGCCGGCATCGATGCCGTAGTGTCTGTTCAAGCTAGTCAAACCTTGGCGGAGACGGAGGCGTTGCTAGGGTACGCTGCCGAACACGATTTCATCCAGGGCGTAGTGGGCTGGTTTCCGCTAGCAGATGAGAATGTGTCCGAGATACTCTCCAGCTATGCCAAAAACCCATATTTAAAGGGCGTTCGCCATGTGGTTCAGGACGAACCCGATGATCGTTTTATACTCGGGGAAGCTTTTGGCAGAGGTGTTGCTCTCCTCAAGGATTTGAATCTCGTATACGACATACTAATCTATGAACGACAGCTTGCGGCTTCCATTCAGTTCGTGGATAGGCATCCCGACCTTGTCTTTGTGCTAGACCATGTGGCCAAGCCTCGCATTCGCGACGACTCTATGGAACCATGGGCCGAACTTATGCGGGAAATGGCTGAACGACCCAATGTCTATTGTAAACTGTCCGGCATGGCTACGGAAAGCGACTGGGCAAACTGGACGGAAGAGCAACTGATTTGTTTTGCGGAGGTTGCTCTCGAAGCCTTTGGTCCGAATCGTATGATGTTTGGTTCCGATTGGCCTGTGGCCAAACTTGCTATCGATTACCAACGCTGGGTTTCGATTGTCGCCGGATTCCTTACTCAACTTTCAGAGGACGAACAATCCGCGGTTTGGGGCGGAACTGCCATGAAGGCTTACAATCTCTAGCTTTGTTCCAAAGAGGCCAAAGAACATAACATCGTACTTTTGGCGGCAGGAAGATCCTCTATTCCGTCACTTCACCGAAGAATTACGACCAAAGTGACGGTCCGGCAGGCTTTCGGAGTCGATAAAAGCTCACAGGCTCTACAGAGCCCGCGACGATTCCTTCTTTTCGCAGTAAAGAGCGACCGGGCCAATCAAGCCGCCGGCCGGCAGTGGCTGCTGAAGCTGTCGACTGTTCTATCTTTGGCGTCCACATACGCCACATGCTTACCGTTCACAAACACCTTCATCCGTCCGTCAGTTTGTGCCAGATTCCATTGGGCTCAGGCGTTTTCACGCGGTCATCCATCACCCGTGCGGGTACAAAGATTGCCGCGTGCGCTTTGCCGCGCTCGACCAACACCGTGTCACGGGCGAATGAGCACTGACAGCACCCAACATTCAAGAGGACAAACAGACAGATCCGGTGGGCAATCGTTTTTTTCATGGTGACTCCGTTTTCTTGGAAAGGATGCCGGGGAACTAGGGGCTTGCCCCTACTCAGAGAGTCATGTCTGGGCTATGTCGGGGCGAGCGTCAATGCCGCAACTTAGTGTCTGTTCGAGAATGGCTGCAGCTGCCTTTCAGCCCTCGCACCGCATCTCATGGAGACAGCCTCGGAGCTTGAAAACCGTTCTGCGAAAGGAAGTAGGAGCATGCCGGCACTCGGCTTCAACCAATGATTTTGTGAGAAGCATGACCTTCGTTCAGGTCCACTCGCTCGGGACGTCCTTTGTGCATGTAGACCACCTTTGTGTGATCAAGGCCAAGCAATCCGAGAATGGTGGCGTGCAGGTCGTGAACGTGCAATTTGTCCTTTACCGCAAAGAGCCCGAGCTCGTCTGTTGCACCGACCACTTGGCCTTTTTTCACTCCTCCGCCTGCCATCCACATGGTAAAACCGGTTGGGTTGTGGTCGCGACCATCGCCTTTCTCGCTCATCGGTGTACGCCCGAACTCTCCGCCCCAGACGACAAGCGTCTCGTCGAGTAGCCCTCTCGCCTTTAGGTCGGTGATCAAGCCGACGATCGGCTGATCGACCGAAGTGCATAATTTGGAGTGATTTTTTTCCATGCCGGAGTGGCTGTCCCATTTGCTGCCGGCTCCATGGTAAAGTTGGACGAAACGCACTCCTCGTTCGACTAGGCGTCTAGCCATTAGGCACTGGCGACCAAAGGTTTTGGTTTCATCTTGGTCTAGTCCGTACAGGTTTTGGATCGCTGGACTTTCTTTGGACAGATCGACTGCCTCGGGGGCTTCCGCTTGCATCCGGGCCGCCAGTTCGTAGCTGCGTATGCGGGCCTCGAGGTCAGTATTGGATGCACGATTTTTTTGGTGGCGTCGATTGAGGCCTTGCAGAAAAGCAAGTTTGTTTCGCTGCCTGTCCGAGGAAATGTCCTTTGGGGCGTTCAGGTAAGAGATGGGTTCGTCGCCCGGTTCCAACAAAGTGCCTTGGTAACTGGCGGGCATGAAGCCCGAGCCCCAGCATCGGGCACCGTTCACGACCATTGCCTTGGTGTCCTTGATCACCACGAAGCCTGGCAAACTTTCGTTTTCCGTGCCCAAGCCGTAGGATACCCAAGCTCCCAGCGAGGGTCTGCCGCCAAAAACCAAGCCTGTGTTCATTTGGCAGACACCGCCGGCGTGGTTGATACCGTCCGAAACGCAGGACCGAATTACACAAAGTTCGTCGGCAATGCGGGCGTGGTTCGGGAGCCAGTCGGAAATCCAAAGGCCGCTTGCACCATGTTGCTTCCATTTGCGTTTGGACGCCAGTAGCGGCGAATTCACTTCGCCCATGGCGGTCACGGGGCGTTCAAAGCTGTCCGGCAGGCTTTGCCCCGCGAGTTTCTGGAGCAAGGGCTTGGGGTCGAAGAGATCGAGATGGCTCGGCCCTCCTTCCATGAAGAGAAAGATGACGTTCTTGGCTCGTCCAAGGGCATGCGGTATCTTGGCGGCAGCGGGATTGTCCGAGGTCGCGGCCAAGGTGCGTTCGCCAGTCAAGGCGGAGAGAGCCACGGCCCCGAAGCCGGATCCTGTCGAAAGAAGGAAATCGCGACGTGAGGCAGGCAGTGTTATGCTGTTGCAAGCCATGGCTCAATGAAGATAAAGAAATTCGTTGGAGGTTAGCAACGCGTGGCAGAAGTCTGTCACGGAGGCAAGGGTGCTGGAGGGGATTTCACTGGATGACTTAGTTTTCTCGCGACGAATCCAAGCCGTGTTCGGAACGGGGCGTTCGCCGTCTTGTCCTTTAAAACTCCAGTCTATAAGCCTGCTCGGCAGACTTTTGGGAGCGGAGATTAACAACTGGTCACGCACCAAGATCCCGGATGTGATTACAAGACGAGCGAGTTGGCCGTCCCAGAGGTGTCCGCTCTGATCCCGACCACCGACAAGCAGACGAACATCGGGAGTCTGAATGCGTCTTGCTATGCCGTGATCGACTGCGGCGGACTGAAGTTTTGCATCGGGATCGGAAAGGTCTTTGAAATGGAAGGTTACCTTGCCTTCCCCATTCCCATTGGCGGCGACGGTTGCGGCTAGATAAACGGGCTTGCCGGTGGGAATCCGCAGGTTGGAGGCAACCACTTCATAGACGACCTCCCCCCCCACGTTTTCGCCGACTAATTGCAGAATGAAGTTGCGGGGCCGGTAGGCGGACTTGATGCTTGTCACGCCGAAGGTCCAGCCGGGAGTTTGCTGGTTGCCGTTCCAGTTGGAGATCAAGGTGTTCACACTGGCGTTAGGATGTAAATTTTCCAAGCTTGCGACGACTTCTATGGTGAAGGCCTCGTCAAGTTCGGAATCCTCCACTTCAAGCTTTTCGAAACGACTGCCGGGTTGCAACCACAGGGCACGGTCTCCCAAGCCGAATCCTTGCACTTTGCCAAAAGCCTGAGCAATGGGACGCAGGCCGTTTTCATCTGGAAACTTGCCGATCTTTGCCGGAGGAGATATTTGGGCAGTCGCTTTCTGGGCTTTGAGGAAATCGAGCGCCGTGCCCAGTTCACCCTCGGCGGGCGGGCGGGCATATGCACTAAGATAGCCTCGTTCAACGAGTTTTTGACTAACCGTCTGGTTTTTTTTTAGCAACTTGGCGGCAAAAGCTTTCGCTCTATTCCGCGGCCAATCTGCGTTTGACAGCAAAAGCGATTGTGTCGGAGTGGTTGTTTGGAGGCGGGTGGGAGCGGAGTCGAAACCAGAGGGAGCGTCGAAACTTTTAAGTACTTTGTCGGGCGAGTTCCGCATTTTCTTGAGATATACGCTGCGAACGAGCTTGTCGGCATTCTCGGGAGAACCACCTTTTTTCTCCTGCAGTTCGCCTGAAACGACCAGCATGGCGTCGCGCGTCTGTTCCGCGGAGAGCCGCCGTGGCGGAAAACGCCACAGGAGTCGATTGCCGGGATCAGTGAGGTTCTCTCTTTCTCCGGGTTCGTGACGGGTTGTCTGGCGGTAGGTTGCGCTGGTCATGATGAGCTTGTGCAAGGGCTTCATTCGCCAACCGTTCTCCACGAAGCGCATGGTCAACCAATCAAGCAGTTCAGGGTGACTGGGCAATTCACCCAAGGTGCCGAAATCGTTGGGCGTTGGTACAATGCCTTTCCCAAAGTGATGTTGCCATATGCGGTTCACGATTACCCGGGTGGAGAGCGGATTGTCCTTGTTTGCGATCCACTTGGCCAAGGCGCTGCGACGTCCCGAGGTTTTCGTCATGGCCTTTATTTTCGGAGCAGGTTGACCCAAGAGGGAAAGAAAGGCTGGCTCCACTTCGGTTTTACCCGAGGTCGAAGGAAGAAAAGTACGGGCTGCTCGCGGCCCGACGTCCGTGGTGATGAAGGCATTGGGCAACTGGGGTTTCTTGCTGGCAAAGGCCTCAAGGTTCTTTTTCAGCTTCTTGTATTCGGCTAGTTCCTCAGGCTTTTTTTCCAATAGTTTCTCGATGTTTTGTTTGCGTGTTTGGGCGACGACTTGCCGTTCCACCAATTGGGCCAGTTGTTCCTCGTGGGGAGTTCGCTGCGACGCCGGCTTGTGGTACATAGCCTTTACGTCCTCGGGGAATTGTCCCACGGCGAAAGCTTTCTTGCCCGCGCGAGCCACATTTTCGATTTTATTGATTTTGGCTCGAACGTCATGGGTTTGGGTTTCCCAAACCTTCAATTTCATTAAGTCCTCCGAAGATCCCATTTTGCGGTTTTCGGGCCACCAGACCCCGGACAGAAAGCTTTGCAGGGCGTAATAGTCCTTCTGCAGGAGGGGATCGAACTTGTGGTCGTGGCACTGGGCGCAAGCAATGCCGAGGCCCAAGAACGCTTCACCTGTCACCTTTGTGATCTCGTTCAACATGATCTCCCTTTGCATGTGAGCCTCGCGCTGGTTCCATTCATAGACCCCGTGACGCAGAAACGCTGTGGCGATAAGGATTTCTGGTTCGTTGGGGGCAAACTCGTCGGCAGCTAGTTGCTCTCGAATAAATTGGTCATACGGCTTGTCGGCGTTGAGCGATTTTATGACGTAATCTCGATACAAGTGCGCTCCGGGGCGAAAATCGTCCGCCCGGTAGCCGTCGGAGTCCGCGTAGCGCGCCACGTCGAGCCAGTGGGTGGCCCAGCGCTCGCCATAGCGAGTTGAGGAGAGCAGGTTTTCTACGAGCTGTTCGTGGGCTTCGTCGGGATTCTTTTCATGGGCGGCGAGAAAAGCTCCCACTTGCTTGGGCGTTGGAGGCAAGCCGTGAAGATCGAAATAGACTCTTCTAACGAGTTCGCGCGGGCCTGCTGCATGAGAAGGGGAGAGCTTGGTCTGATCGAGTTTGCGAGCCACGAAGCGGTCGATTTCGTTACGAGCCCATTTCTTTCCATGAGTTGGGATCTCTGGCTCAGTCACTGGCTGAATCGCCCACCAAGACTTCTCTTCCTTGCTGAAAACATGCTCCCGTTCCGCACTTTCGAGGATGCAGATAAGGGCCAGGGAGGCCAAGCCTGTCGCAAGGGGTTTCATGTAATCAAACATCGTTGACCGTCGGGATCGATTCGGTGAATCCACCGAACGTTTCGTCGGAGTCAAGAAGCAGGGGATAATACTGGCCGCCCATTTGTGCTCCCTTGGGAACCCTTGGGTAATTGTCCGCTCCAGGGGCGTTGGTTCCATCGTTTTCGCGGTTGCTCACCACGCCATCCGCAAAGACATTGATCAATGTAGCCCGTCGCTGGCGGTCGGAGCAGTTCTCGTAGGAACCGTGCATCATGAGGGGATGATGAAAGGCGGCTTCGCCCGCTTTCACCTCGACGGGGATCTTGTTGTCAAAGTCAGATACCTGTTCGGGCGTAAGCACTTCCCTCACGGCATCCATGTCGCCGGCCAAGCCTGTTTTTTCCAAGAGGCCCCATCGATGACTGTCGGGCACGTAGTACATGCATCCGTTTTCGGTGTCTGCATCGTCCAGACCCATCCAGCAAGTCAAGTGAGCCATAGGGGTGGTCCAAGTCCAGTATGAGTAGTCTTGGTGCCACGCCACAACGCTGCCGTGCTTGGCTGGTTTGCTGAAGAGCTGATCGTGAAAGAGCCTGAAGCCCGAGCCCAGCAACTGGTAAGCAGCCATGCGAAAGGCCGGATTCCACAAGATGTCGTGAAAGGCGGGACGCACGCGCCAAGCGCCCAAGGCGTGAAACAAAACCTGATCAACGCTTTTCGACTCGTTGCTGTGGTACTCGTAAAAGAATTCACGGCCCTCGTGCTCGGGATCAACCATTTCGGCTAACTGGTCCCTGAGAGCCTCCAGTTGCCTTTCATTCAAAAGGCTTACCTTGTGCAGATAGCCGCGCTCCTTGAATTGCCTTACCTTTTCTTCGCTCAAGGCATACTGTAGCCATTCCTCGGCGTTTTGCGGCTGGGGAAACAGTTCAGTCAACAATGATTTGCTCAATCCTAAGTCCGTGACCATGATCCCTGAAAAACTACTTGATTAAGAGGGTTCGTCAAACCCAAGTACTACTAAGCGATCAATTCACCGACGACATGCCCGTGCACATCGGTGAGGCGTCGATCGATGGAGTTGTGCCGTACGGTCATGCGTTCGTGGTCGATGCCAAGTAGATGAAGCATGGTGGCGTATACGTCGTAGACTTCGGTGGGATGATTACGATCGAGGGGCTTGTAGCCCCATTGGTCGCTCTCGCCATGGGTGACACCACCCCGGATGCCGCCTCCCGCCAACCAGTTGGTGAACACGAATGGATTATGGTCGCGCCCCTTGCCGGCCTGTGAACTTGGCATACGACCAAACTCAGTCGTCCAGTGAATGATGGTATCCTCAAGGAGACCGCGTTGCTTGAGGTCTTGAATCAGGCCCGCTGTGCCTCGCGCCATGCCGAGTGAGAGGGAAGGGTGGTCACGGCTCATGTCCTCGTGGCTATCCCAGTTGCGGCGAGGGAAACTATTGTCGTTGCCGCTCCAGATCTGGACGAATCGCACGCCGCGCTCGATGAGTCTGCGGGCGATTAGACATTTACGGCCGAAGTACTCGGTCTCTTCCTCGGGATTAATGCTCTTTGGGTACTGCGTCTTTGGGTTGTCGAGGCCGTACATTTTGAGGATGTGTTGTGGCTCTTTCGAGATATCCAATGCCCTCGTGGCGGACAACTGAAGCCGGGCAGCCAACTCGTAACTGCGTATCCTAGAATCAAGTCGTGAGTCCCCTGGACGGCTTTTTCTGTGAAGTTGGTTCAATCGATTGATCAAATCAATGCCTTCCCGGTGACTGGCCTCGGTCACGTATTCGGCATGGGGGTGAAGATCCTCGATGGGGTTCTCGCGCTGCGGAAAGATGGTAGTCCCTTGGGTGTGAGTGGGTAGAAACGCGGACCCCCAATTCTTCGGTCCGTTGGAAGCGAAGCCTCGATGATCCGGCAGCACTACGAAGGTCGGAAGGTCTTCGTTTTCGGAGCCCAAGCCATAGCTTACCCAAGACCCGGCTCCGGGAAAACCGGGCAATTGAAAACCGGTGGCTTGCAAATATGTAGCCTGACTGTGGACCCCTGTCTTGCCTATCATGTTGTGAACGAAGGCCATGTCGTCGACCACTTTACCGAGAGGGGCCACGATGTCACTCATGAGCTTGCCGCTACGTCCGTATCGCTTGAATGCAAAGGGTGACTTCATCCATGGTCCGAGCCCATTCTGAAAGGCTTCCACATGTTCACCGAAATCCGATTTCTCTCCGTGTCTTTTTGCTAGTTCGGGCTTGTAGTCGAACATGTCCAAATGGCTTGCCGCTCCTGCCATGAAAAGTTGGATGACTCGTTTTGCTCTAGGTGGGTGATGGAGCCCTTGGGTGACGGCCGGATCGGAGGCCGAGAGGGGGTCTCCGGCCAGCATCGAGGACAAGGCTAATCCGCCGAAGCTGGATTGCTTGAGAAAATCTCTGCGTGATTCAATTGAATTCATTTTAGTCAAGATAAGTGAACTCGGAAAGATTGAATAAGGCCCGGCATAGGTTTTGCAAACCATGCTCACCGGCATATTCCATAAGAAGGTTTTCTTCTTCGTTACTAGGAACTCTGCCGGTGACCAGCACGTGCCCCCGTTTCACTTGCTTGGCCAGTTCATCAGCTTCCTTTTCTAGGCGGGATGCGAAGTGGCGTGCCATGGCTATGCTGAATTTATTGTTAAGCAGGCTGAGGGCTTGCAGGGATGTGAGGGTCTCGTTCCGTTTGGGCGTACTTTGAGAGGAGTCGGCGCAATCCAAGGTGGTCATGAAGGGGTTGGGCTGTGACCGCACGATGAACCGATAGATGGAGCGCCGATGGCTCTTGGCGTTCTCCGGATTGAACTTGTGGTATTCGTAGTGGGGCGAGTGGGCGGTCTTTTCCAGAGAGAATAGATAGTAACCTGGTCCGCCCATCTCCAGATTGAGCTTGCCGCTGACGGAGAGGATGGCATCCCGAATTTCCTCAGCCGACAATTTCCTGCGGTTCATGCGCCAAAGCAACTGGTTGCCGGAATCCGCCTTGGCAAAGCTTTCGTTACCATTCGAGGCCTGCCGGTAGGTGGCGGTCATAACGAGCAGTTTGTGCATTTTCTTGAAAGACCCGCCTTGGTTCCGGAAACGAAGGGCAAGCCAGTCGAGCAGTTCGGGATGGCTTGGAGTTTGGCCAAGCTCGCCGAAGTCGTTGGGGGAGGGGACAAGGCCTTGCCCGAAATGCCATTGCCAGACGCGGTTGGCGATTGTTCGCCAAGTGAGTGGATGATCCTTGCGGACCAACCATTTGGCGAGAGCGGCTCTTCTTGCTGATTCGTCGTGCTTCTCGGGAAGATCGAATTGCCATGCTTCCCCCTTGAATATGGGCAATGTGCCCGGATTAACTTCGTCTCCCGGTTGGGTGACGTCGCCTCGGTGCAGAAAACGAATGGGGCGGGGTTTGCCGTTGGTCGGCTTGAAGTTCCCTTGGGGTTTGAAGTGCGTTGCGACTGCATAGACCATATTACCCTTGGGGATTCCGGCGATCTTACCGTTCGTTTGCTTGATCGCATTTTCCAGTTCCGTCAGGCGTTTCATTCGCTCGGGAGTCTGGAGATTGGCCATCAGCGCGGCCTTTTCCTTGTTCAACTTGGCGATTGCCCGGGTGGATGCCTTGTCCGATCCTTGGGCCCAGATACCGTCGGTTAAGTTGGACCGTCTCCAGCGATTTGGGGCCTCAATCGAGTCGATCGAGGAAACCTTGGCCTTGAGGGCTCGATTTTTGTCATTTCCGTCAAGGACCTCCAGTTCGGCCAAGGCGAATATGAAGTCGTTGGATCTGGGAGCCAATTTGGTTGCCTTCACTCTAATGTAGCGGGCGGAAGACTGAACCCCGTGCTCGATGGGAACCAATCCGGGATTGGCAAAGTCTCGGCCTGATTCGTCCATCAATACTTGAGATCGCGATAAATCGGCCCGGTTGGAGGCGATTATCTGGAACCGCACGGGAAATCCAAAACCTGCCCCAATATTGTTGTGGTCGTCATGGCATGCATGCAGGATGATTTTCTTCATATCTACGCGTTCCCCAAGATCCACTTGCACCCATTTTACTTTGTCGGGGGAATTCTCGACCTTGCTATGGTATCCGAACTCCGGTCGTTTAGCGGATAGTTTAGTCTTGGATTGCAAATCCTTGATTTGCGAATCGAGCTTGGCTAGTGCTTCTCCGCCTTGCTCTTTGATCTCTTTGTCGATCTTGGTCTTCTCTCCCTTGTGTCGAACCAGCTCTTTCTCCAAGTCTGAGCGTTTTTTCTCCGTTGCAACATCGTTTCCGTACTTGCGGTCCGCCTTGTCCACCGCGGCGAAGATCGACTGCAAGCTGTAGTAATGCTCCTGCCCGATGGGGTCTCCCTTGTGCTCATGGCAGCGAGCGCACTGGATGGTTACGGCGCAAAAGGTGTTGAAGACATTGGAAACCATATCGTCACGGTCCAAGTTACGGGCCACCTTGCCGTCTATCTTGGACTCGGGAACCTCGGCGTGACCAATGAAGTCCCAAGGGCCCGCGGCCAGAAAACCGAGGCCGAGGATACCATCCGGTTCATCGGGAAAGAGGGCGTCTCCCGCCACTTGTTCCTGCACGAACCGGGCATAGGGCTTGTCTTCGTTGAAAGAGCGTATGACGTAGTCGCGGTAAGGCCAGGCGTTAGGCCTTAGCTTGTCTTTGTCGTAGCCACAGGTGTCGGCGTACTTGGCCACGTCGAGCCAGTGTCGGGCGAAACGTTCGCCGTAGCGAGGAGAGGCAAGCAGTCGGTCAACCAGTTCTTCATAGGCTTTGTCGGAATCCTTCTTATAAGCTTCCAGAAACTCTTCCGTTTCCTGCGGGGTCGGTGGAAGGCCGGTCAAGTCATGGGTCACCCGTCGGACAAGTGCGAGGGGGGACGCTTCTTTCGAAGGCCGCAGGTCGTTTGCTTTCATCTTAGCCAGAATGAATCTGTCGATTTCGTTGCGCGTCCATGAATTTTCGAGAGGAAGCTTGAGCTCGACTAGCGGCTTTCGGGACCACCAATTTTCTGTTTCCGCCGACAGGCTGAGCTGAATGAATGCAAGTGCCGCGGTGAATGCGGCTTTGGCGCGAAGAGCTTTCATTTCTCAAGCAACTTTACCATGGCCTGCCCCATGCCTTCGCCGATGAGGTAAAAGGTTTCGGCGTTGCCGTTCCAGTGGTAGCCTTGTCGTGAGGGAGATACTTCGGCTGGTCGAAAGAAGTCGCGGGTTTCCACACTGGCAACGGTACCCTTGAATTCCTTCCGCTTGGCCACTGCGTGTTGGGCGGCGATGATCCCGAGGCGGCGATCGACCTTTTGGTTGCGTCCGCCGAACCCGCTTACCCCGATTACCACGGGCAGGTTCGGAGCATTCCACTCCTTGCGAAGATCCTTGATGATATTGCTGAGGTTTTCCTCGTAGGCATTGACGTTGTCCATGCTGCCTCCGTCGTTCCAGCCT
>CALBIN010000272.1 GCA_937893275.1 uncultured Opitutia bacterium
CCCTTGGGTTCCGAACATATTCTTACGGTCAGGGCGTCGGACGATGAAAGCATACGAATGTCGAATTTTTTAAAAATGGCAATTCGATAGGTTTTGCCGAAAAGCAAGGGGCATCCGATTATTTTTCTCAAGTGGTCTCTTTTGCTAACGATGAAGAGGGCGACGTGGTTTTTTCCGCAATCACTAGAGATTCGGCTGGAAACCAAGTCGGAACTTTTCCCCGGGCAGCAGCAATCCGGTTGCATAAAACATACAGGCTTTTACCCGCCCAAGGGGCAAAGCCCCCAACCGTCCAGATTCTTGGACCTTCATCAGCCGTCAAATGGTTGAATGACGGAGAAAGGCGTTCAAAGCGACAAAGGCGAGCGGCAACGGTATTCCCCGCCAACCCCACCTTTTCTCTTGGAGGAGCTATTCCAATAGTAGTCCAAGCCACAGCTGCAATTGGAGCATCCATAGCCCGGATTGAATTTTTCGGAAATGGCGTGCCCTTGCCAAGCGCGACTAATACCAGTACGGTTACCAATCAAGGAACAACGCTTCACAATGAAGGACGTTATGTTTTTAATTGGGTTCCAAGTTTAACAGGTACTTTCAACATACAGGTCATAGTTACAGACAATTTTGGCAACCAACAGGTTTCCTCGTTGTCGAGTCCCATTACGATTATCGATACCTTTGGCTCGCAGTCACCCGGCGTGACTCTCATGTCCCCGCAAGCCTTTCCCGTCGAAAGTTATACGAGCACTTCCTCCCTGCGCTTTATGGCGAATGCAGCCGATACCGACGGAGACCTAGTTGGCCTTCAGTTTTTTGTGGACGGGCAGCCGTACGGCGATCCTATTTTGCGAGGCGATACCCTGAATTCCTCAAAATATCCTTACAGCATCGATTGGAGCCCGGGTGCGGCCGGCGTTTTCACCGTTAGTTCGGTTTGTTGGGACAATAGCGGCAATTACATTTCCTCCGAATCTGCATCTATAACCACTACCACCGGTTCCACTCCACCTATCGTCTTAATCACAAAGCCGTCTAAAAATCTTGAACTCGAGACCGTGGATATAAACGCCACCGGCTCCATAACGGGCTTATCTATCAAGGACAATGATTCTGTATTTACTAATCCGCCTGTAGCTAGCTTTTCTGGATCCGGAACCAGTGCCGCCGCGCAAGTGGTACTTAATCAAGACGGAACCATCTCTCATATTTCCATGACAAGTCCTGGCTCGGGATACTTAGCTCCACAGATCAAGATCCGACCATCTTTGAAGTCGGTGACTCAAGGAATTCCCGCAATAGCTGTATCTCGCATGGGCGCTTTTGGAGGACAGCACCCAGACACTGGAGAGATTATAACCTCAGGAAGTGTTGTTGGTGCTCCAATTATTTACAAGGGAAAGGGATATAGAAGCCCTCCACGAATCGTTTTTCTAGGACCTGCTCAAAGAAAGGCAGAAGCTTTTGTAACTCAAGCTGGTATTGATGCAACGGGCGGGTTAACGGGAATCGCGATTACCATGTCTACCATTGGAGCTGGCTATGGCGCGCCGCCGGTTGTTGATATACGAGGAGGTTTCGGTGTTAACAGCGTCCTGCTTGAGGCGCAGGCTGCACCTGGAGGATCCAATCTTTTGACACAGGTAGAGTTTTTTGCCGATGGCTTCAGTCAGGGGGATCCGATATCAATCCCTCCCTATATTGGGGAATGGTCTCCCGACGAAGCCGGAATCCACCAAATTTGGGCAGTCGCCAGGGACGACAAGGGAAATGAAACGGTGTCCCCTGTATTGGAGGTAGACGTAACCTACGTTGATGCCCCCGAGATTAAGTTTCTCTCTCACTGGAACTCTCTTGAAAACTCTCATGAGTACGCTCGAGACAACACCATCCACCTCACTGCCTTTGCGGACGTGCCGGAAGGCTTTATTAGAAATGTAGCCTTTCGCATAGACAACGGGAACGAAATACCGGCTGTCATGACTGGCAATCGATTATGGTCAGCCGAGTACAGGGCCGAAAGTGTCGGTCTTCACAAGTTGGAAGTCTTGGCCACGGACGTCAATATGATCGAGACTCTGGTCCAGTCGCCTTCCTACCTCAAGGTTACGGCTGCTTCCGGTTCTTTGCCTCCTGAGGTTTCAATTACTTATCCCGAGGCGAACGCAAGCGTCACTTCCAGTTCGCAAATCTTGCTTTCCGCTCAAGCATCTGATCCCGACGGCAGGGTCGAAGGCGTCCAATTTTACATAAATGGAGCGAATGGCTGGATAATTCTTAATGCCAACCCCTCCGACGGCGATGCCGTAAATGTTGTATACGACGACTTCAATGGCACTTGGACTTTCGGTGAGAATGTTTCCATCGGCAGCACTTCTGAGGAAAGTCTAAGTAATTTGCATGCAGCCATTTCAGTCGCACCAGATACTCACTTTGATCTAAGGTTGGAAGCTGATAATTTGGAATTCTGCTTCAAGGATACTTCCAAGGCTTTCATAACCGTTACCTCCGGGACTTCCTTGTCGGTAAATGTTTTAAAGGAAA
>CALBIN010000273.1 GCA_937893275.1 uncultured Opitutia bacterium
CTCAATTTTGATTTTTAAATGATCCATATGAGGTTCCAAGTCGATGTAATGGGTATGCTAAACGACAAACAATGTTATAAGGTTTTTAAATTCATGGTGACAGCAATAGTCACCACAGCAACTACAGGAATAGCGTATTTAAACTTGGTAGTTATTTAAAACAACGACATGAACACCCTGCCTGCACCAGTTAGAATTTCAGATAAAGAAATGATTAAAACAATGAGATATTTGAATCTCAATTTAGAGCAAATAGAGCAAAACTTTTACTACAGACCCCAGCGAAATTTTTCCGAAGTCAAAAACTATTTCAAAAGAAATTTCGATTGGTCCCACGAGTACTTCGAAAACAGAACAAAGAGGGTAGGATTAATCAAATTAAACTAAAACACTAACACAAGATTAGCTGTCAAATTTCAATAATATGTACAATTGTAAGATCAAGACCGATAATAATAAAACGATCGATGAAACTATGAAAAAAATCAAACACCCTCATAGGCTCACAACTGGGTGGAGGCGAGTCTCGTATTTTGGCGACAAAATCCCAAGTAGGAAAAGCTTGTCTAGATTTTCAAATCCTATCTTCTCCAAGACATTCAGCTTTAAAGACAATATTCTGGTTTGAATTAAAGTTCAAACTGTAGACTTAGGTAACTACAAAAAACACAGCACCCTTTTTTTTCAAAAGAAGAAAAACAAGAATCCAAGTGCAAAAAAAGCTATTAAATGCGAAATCTCAACTAAGTCACTGGCGAAGAAGAGAGTCGTATATTCTGCTCGAAACTAAATGAAAAGTATTACAAGTTGGCGGAATCTAACTCTCAAAAGGGCACTTCTTCGTTCAACTCATCAATCGGATTCAAGACCGGGTCAGTAGCACCAACAGCCTCGGAAGAAGAAATCTCGTAACCGTTGACGGACACGAACCATTTTGTAACGCCGTCTTGGCCTTTCCACTCCCGTCCATTGAGTCGTGCTTCGATGACCACTCTCTGGCCCGTCTTAAGCTGGGTGCTCTTTTCAATCGCCTCCTTCGTAAATTCAACAGGTATCGGGTTCGCCCACTTGTCGTCGCCCGTCTTCACCACCACCACGTGCTTTCTGAATGCGTTTGCTCCGTATTCCTTTACTTCGTCCACAAAGACGACTTCTCCAGTAATTTTCAAATCGTTCATAATTCTTTAGAATCTTGTTAAGTTCCAAAACTACCGATAGTCAATCACCGACCGTTCCTGACAAATCTCAAAACCAAGCACGCAGAGCATGTTTTTCTTTGAAGCAGCATTCCAAAGAGAAAACGCTCTGTGTCCGAGTCGGCTTAATCCAAGCCTCCCGAGCCTGTTCCAAAATTTCAGAGCATTCGCAAGTTAGGTCCTTAACTGTAGTTCAACAAAACCTGCAGGCCTTTTTTTCAAAGGGTTCAAAAGACTCATTTTCGACTTGCGATGTACGTCTGTGCATGGAACACAGGCAAAGCCTTTTTATGCCTAATTCCTCATCTACAACTAAAACTGACTCCGAAAGAACCAATACGCGCCGCAACATCATTGTCGCCGTACTGGCAATTCTCACGATCGGGACTGCCTTTTATATCATAAGGCTTATGCAAGACGCGCCCATTAACGTAGAGGGTGGTCAGGATGGAGCACCAATGTCAATGCCGCCCGCCGCAGTATACGTGGAAATGTTAGGAAAAGAATCCGTACAGGCTGAAGCCATCGTGACGGGAATCTTACGAGCGGCGTCCGAAGCTAAAATTGCTGCGCGCGAACCGGGCGCGATAGTGAAAATGCTAGTCGACGAGGGTTTTGAGGTTAAGCAAAACGACATCATCGCCAAGCTCGACGACCGAAGGATAACGACTTTGATCGAAGAGGCTCAAGCCACATTGGCATCAGCAAAGGGACTGGAAGGCCAAAGGAAGGCTGAACTCGAAAGGGCCGAGTCCGATCTCGGCATGAAACGCAGATTGAGAGATTCAAAGGCAGTTTCACAAAGCGATGTACTGGATGCGGAACGAGCATTGGCAGTGGCAATTGCGCAAAGCGGCGTAGCCTCTGATCGAATTGCAGAGGCGGAAAGCCGCCTAAGTTTTCTGAACGTTCAGCTGGAGGACCTTACCATTCGAGCCCCCTTCGACGGCGTTATAGTAGAGCGTAGATCCGAGCCGGGAGAATGGGTGGCCGCAGGTACAATTGTGGCATCGCTGGTAACAGTCGATCCAGTTGAGGCTTGGCTACGCGTGCCGTCCAGGCATCTCGACTACCTCAATTCGGATTCCAAAAACTTCCGCGTGCGCCGTTCGTCCTCAGGCGAAATCATTACTCCGCAAAAAGTTGAAATCATTCCGAAGGTTGAATCATTGAGTCAGTTGTTCACGATAGTCGCAACCATACCAAACACCACGAGCAAGTTTGCCTCCGGCGAATCCGTAACAGGCCACCTGCCCGTGGGAGAACTGGAGCCTCACTGGCTCTTTTCCACAGATGCCGTGATTCGCTCGGTTTCGGGTGAATTTGCCTATGTCGCAGCAAAGCCCGAAAAAGAAGGTGAGTTGCCGGTAGCACGAAGAATTTCCATAAATATCGCTTTTGAAAGAGGCAACAAGGTCTATGTTGCCATCGACGGGAGTGAGTTCACCATGGGCGATCAAATTATCGTCGAAGGCAATGAACGCCTAATGCCCGGCAGGCCATTAATAGTAAAGGTCAGAGAAGAACCTGGCTCGGCCCCGGCTCGATGAATTTAATCGAGTATTGCATCGGGCGGCCTATTTCCGTCGCGGTGGGAATAGGCTTGTCCCTATTGGCTGGCATTATGGCATTTACGAGCGTTCCCGTGCAGATGAAACCGGAGGTCGATTCGGTCGTCATCTCGGTGACGACGGGTTGGGAAAGTGCATCAGCGGAAGAAATAGAGAGCGATATCGTGGAAGAGCAGGAAAAGGTCTTAGGCGACATTGCAGGTCTAGTTTCGATGACCAGCAACAGTCAAGCCGGCCGGGGTAACGTTCGGTTGGAATTTGCAACGGGAACGAACATCAAAGAGGCAAAGGCAGAGGTATTGCAGAAACTCGATGAAGTTCCCGGTTATCCTGAATCCGTGCTGCAACCGGTAGTGGAGGACATTGATCCCGAGTCGGTTGATTTCATTGCTTGGGTGGGGCTTTCCTCAACCGACGTCGAGTTCGACACCACGACGCTTTACGACTTCATGGAACGCCGATTGAAGCCTCGTTTAGATAGACTGGAGGGCGTATCTCAGGTTGGCATTCGAGGAGGTAGGCGATCGGAGATTCAGATTCGCGTAAAAGCACGAGCGCTTGCTGAACGAGGGTTGACCTGGAACCAGCTGAGTACGGCCATCCGTAATGCCAACCAAAATTTTTCAGCGGGGAAGCTAAACGAAGGCAAGCGCGACATTCGGATCCGCTCCACAGGACGATTCGAAACTCCGGAATCGATCATGGAGATGATCATCAGGCGAGATAGTACAGGGCCAGTCTACGTTCGAGACGTTGCCGAAGTCGTTGAAACTTACAAGGAAAAAACGGACTGGGCGCGGGCTCGCGGTAACCAGATGCCATTCTTCAATTTCTTGCTTCAACGAGGAGGCAACCTCATCGGCACGATGGATCGGATCAAGCAAGAAATAGCCTCGATGAATGGACCGGAAGGACTACTTGAGGAACATGCGCGCGAACTCGGGCTCAAGGGCAAACTCGAACTCGTTCAAGTTTATGACGCCACCACCTACGTCGAAGATGCGATAGACTTAGTCCAAAGCAACATCGTCATCGGTGGTATTTTGGCTACGTTGACCTTGTTGTTCTTCCTACGCTCACTTAGGACCGTCGGTATTATAGGCGTGGCCATTCCCATTTCCGTAATCGCCGCAATAGTCGTACTTGTCTCGCTTGGACGTTCCGTAAACATAATTTCTTTGGCAGGAATGGCGTTCGCCGTGGGAATGGTCGTCGACAATGCCATAGTGGTAATCGAGAACATCTATCGACATCTCGAACTAGGCAAAAATCCAAGGATTGCAGCGAAGGATGGCGCAGCGGAAGTCGCTGGGGCAGTCATGGCCTCAACCATAACGACAATGGCGGTGTTTCTTCCTATTCTGCTCATACAAGAAACCGCCGGACAATTATTCAAAGACATAGCTTATGCAATAATGGCTGCGGTAGGATTGAGCTTGATCGTATCGCTAACCGTGATTCCGACGGCTGCCGCCCGTGTCCTCAAACAAGGAGAAACGATGCCAAAGGGAAGAAAGCGAATTGGGTTCGACCCCTTGGGATTCCTCCGTCGCATGGCAAACGCCCTACCCGATCTCGTTGGGGGTATCGTCGCCTTCGTGAACAGAAGCTGGGCACTCCGAATAGGGGTCATATTGCTTTTTACAATAGGAACAGTAGTCGGAATAAAACTTCTAATGCCCCCACTCGATTACCTTCCGAAGGGAAACCGCAATCTAGTGTTCGGCCTTCTGATTCCTCCTCCCGGATATAATCTTGACCAACTCACAAAGATGGGCGAACGCATCGAGTCTCGGATGAGGCCTTTCTGGGAAGCGGCGCCTGATCAATTTGCCGTAGAAACCTTACAACGCGGAAACTCTACAAAGGAGGATCGCAGAACCAAGGTTCCGTCATTTCCAGGCGGACCTCCTGCAATACTTCCTCCACCAATTGAAAATTACTTCCTAGTCAGTTTTGAAGGGCGAATGTTTCACGGAGCTATCTCCGACGACAAAAGTAAGGTCGCAGACCTAATCCCATTGATGAACAACGCAACCGCGGGGCACAACGCGCCCGATGCAATTGCATTCTCCTTTCAAATGCCTCTCTTCCGCGTCGGAGGTAATACTGGCTCGGCAATCAAGATCGATTTAAAAGGTCGCGACCTCAATCAAGTCATCGCATCCGCTCAGGCAGTGATGTTCGGGCTCATCGGCAACTTCGGTCCCTACAGCGTAAATCCCGATCCGGCCAACTTCGCAATGCCATCGACGGAGTTACGAATCGTGCCGCTCGATCGAGCTCTGCTCAAGGTGGGACTTACGCGACGTGACGTCGGTCTAGCCGCACAAGCCAACGGAGACGGAATACTTTTTTTTAGGGACTATGAGCGAGAGGGAGAATTGCTGGACTTGAAAGTCATTAGCCAAAACGCCAATGGAAAACATCCGATCGATGGAATTCTCAATGCACCGATCGCGACAGGCAACGGATCCATCGTTGATTTGCGTACTCTGGCCTCTGTAGAGCGGGTCCGCGGACCCAATGAGATTCGCCACGTGGATCGCTCACGAGCCGTTACTCTTCAATTCACTCCACCAGCGGGCATGCCATTGGAGACTGCAATCGAGAAAGTAGAGGCCCTTGTGGGGCAATTGCGCGACAGCGGAAAAATCCCTCCCGGATTGGAAGTCGGTCTGGCAGGATCGGCCGGCAAGCTGAATGAAATCAAACGGGCTCTGCTCGGCGAAGGCGGCATTCTCGGGACTATGGCCAGCTCATTGTTTCTAGCATTCCTGGTAGTGTATCTCGTGATGGTCGTCCTTTTCCAGAGTTGGAGTTCGCCAGTGGTCATCATGTTGACAGTACCGCTCGCGACACTCGGCGGATTTCTTGGACTGGCGGCGGTTCATTTCTGGAGCAACCTCGATCCTTACATGCCGATTCAGAACCTCGACATGTTGAGTATTCTCGGGTTCATCATACTAGCCGGCGTAGTGGTGAATAATGCAATACTCATCATTCACCAGACATTGAATTTTCTTAAAAGCCCAGAGTCGGGAGCCGAGACTCCCGAAAAGGCGATTATTGCTTCTGTACGAACTCGCGTGCGCCCTATCCTCATGAGTTCGCTTACTTCAGTAGGCGGAATGATCCCACTGGTTCTGCTGCCAGGCGCAGGCTCAGAGCTTTACCGAGGACTTGGCGCAGTAGTGGTCGGAGGGCTTTTAGTCTCAACTATTTTCACTCTAGTCCTGGTACCCGCAGTCCTAAGTATAGTTTATTCCGTACTCGACCCGCGGAAAAACCTAAGAATGAACGAATCCAGTCAAGAATACACCGCAAGCCCAACTACCTGACGCATGTCGAGATCATTGAAGAAATTACAATTCAAAGCCTTGTTTGCAACGGCTGTAACTCTTTCAGGTTGCGGGTCGTTCACCGAAAGTCGAAGCCCGAACCCAGACGAAGGGGTTCCCCTTGCCCCTGAAAACTTTCTACACAATGAAGCGCCCTCGGGCGAGGCTATGATTTCCTCGCCGGAAGCATGGTGGCGTATCTTCAACGATCCCACACTGGATTCATTGATCGAGAAACTAGAAAACACAAATCCTGACGTCGAAGCCGCTCTAGCCCGAATGGATCAGAGTTTCGCAGTTCTAGGCATTACTCGTTCCGCGCTGTTTCCAACCGTTAAAGGGGAATTGTCCGCAGGTCGCCGCCGCGATTCCCTGAACAATCTTCTCTTTCCCCTATCGAGTCCCGAATACGAACGCTATGGAATCGGGGTCAGCGCATCTTGGGAATTGGATTTATGGGGACGCGTCCGCGGAACAGTTAAGCGAGACAGACTTAGGGCTGAAGCTGAAAAATTTGATTTTCAGTACCTATTGCTTTCTCTGCAGGGAAATCTTGCCCGCCAGTATTTCGCCGTCAGATCGACAGAGACAGAATTGAAAATCCTTAGAGATGCGGTAAGAATTCGAAAAGAAAACCTAAACTTACAGGAATCTCGCCTAAAACTTGGAACCGGAGTGGAGATCGATGTAACCCGGGCAAGAGTCGAGTTCCACAATGCGCTAGCGGTGAAAGAATCCGCCACAAGGAAGCTCGGGAAACTAAAACATGCAATTGCCGTGCTTATCGGCGTTGCCACCTCCGACTTCAAAGGAGAATTGTCGGCTGTCGAAAAGTCGTCACTGGCCACTCCAATAATACCACCCGGCATCCCTTCCTCACTTTTAGACCGTCGAGCCGACCTCCGATCTGCCGATCAAAAGCTAAGAGCAGCAGCAATTCAAATCGGCATTCGGAAATCGGACTTCTTGCCCAAGATTACGCTTAACGGAAGCAGCGGCCTCGCAAGCCTACAATCCAGTGACCTTTTTACTGCCGACAGCCAATTTTTCGATATTGGTCCAAAGATAAACATTCCGATCTTTCAAACACGAGCACGGCAAGCATCACTTGATCATGCCAAGGCTCAATGGCAAGAAGCCGTCGCCAACTATCGAAGCACAGTACTGACAGCCGTTCGAGAAGTCGACGACGCTCTACTTGACATCCAAAGCCTACAACGCGAGTTGACGGCAAGAAACGAAGCGGTAAATGCAGCCACTCAAACCGCTGAGTCGGCGAAAAACCGTCACGACAGTGGCCTAGCCAGCTACCTTGAATTCATCGATGCAGAACGCGAGCGTCTACAAGCAAGACTGGCCGAAAACTCCTTGATAGGGGAAAGACAGGCGGCCGCCGTCAACTTGATTCAAGCACTCGGAGGCAGTTGGTAGTTAGGCTCATTTATGGTTAAAACCACAATTAACCTGTAGATTCACTACAAATTTTTCTCCGAACAAAACCAGAAAGCATGCAACTACTTCTGATTTCTATCGAGCCGGAGAATGTAGAGCTCAATTTAAGCTTAAACAGCAACCTTCAAAGAATTCTCAACAACCAGAGAAAGAGATGTTTTTTGCATACAAAATCGCTTGCGGGACCAGAGTCTTTAATTAATTCTAAAACTTTAGAAAAGGAAATGTAATTATGTCTGAATTTAGTGGAGTAACAGTGGTTCGAGAGGCGAATGTTTATTTTGACGGCAAAGTGACAAGTCGAACCGTCAGATTTGAGGACGGAACAGTAAAGACATTGGGATTCATGCAAGCGGGTGAATATTCATTTGAGACTGGTGTAGCCGAACTGATGGAAATAATAGGCGGTGAAATGGAAGTGAAACTTCCGACATCCGACTCGTGGCAAAAGTTTAAAGCCGGCGAACAGTTTGAAGTTTCGGAAAACTCGAAGTTTGATTTGATGGTCAAGGATTTTGCTGACTATTGTTGCTCATATCTTTAAGGATACTCATCTACAAAATTTATTGCATTCGAAGGACTATCGCAACTTGGAGACCCTCGTTTTCTGATAAGAAGGAACCGAAAATAAAAATCCTGCATATCCTCTCTATCGGTTTATTCACTTGGAGCCTATTCGGCAACTTGGGCGCGGCTGACAAGCCGAACGTCCTGCTTATTGTTTGTGACGACTTGAACGACTATGTCGAGACGCTGGGAGGGCATCCGCAAGTAAAGACCCCGAACATAAAGAGATTTATAGATAGCGGGGTTTCCTTTACCCAAGCACATTGCAACATTCCAATCTGCAATCCTTCACGGGCCAGCTTCGCCACCGGGATATATCCGCACACATCTCAAGTGTTCGGATTCGAGGACTGGAACAAAAACGAGATTCTCAAAAACTCGCGCACAATGATGGCTCATTTCTCAGCCAATGGCTACCACACTCTGGGCACCGGCAAAATCATGCACAACAGGGACAGGCAGGAATGGAAAGAGTACGGGCACCCATCCGATTACGGACCCTTCCTTTTCGACGGGAAGGACAAGATTCCGCACCTTGGAGTCCCCAGCCCGTTCAGGGACGGCTTCGGGATTATAGACGGCACCTTCGGTCCACTGGAAAAAGTCTCGCATAAAAAGTCATCCGAAACTGGGAAGCCCTACTCGTGGGTGACCGGTGGCTGGAAAAAACAGCGGGAACTCAAGTACGAGTCGGATAACGAACGGGATCGTACAGGTGACGAACTGAATGCCCAATGGGCTGTCAAACGCCTGAAGGAACTGGCTGCCGAAAAGAAACGTAAACCCTTCTTCATGGGGGTCGGTTTCGTTCGTCCGCACACTCCCTTGATCGTTCCCCAAAAATACTTCGATCGCTTTCCACTCGAGTCAATCGAGTTGCCCGTCATCAAAGAGAATGACGACGAGGATACCTTCAAGAAAACCGTAACCTCGACAGAGGACGACCGAAGTGGAGACCGCGGAACAAAAATGTACGATAGCCTGGTCGCTTCCTACAAGGGGGATCGCGAACTGGCCTTGAAAAAGTTCATTCAAGCCTATCTCGCAAGCGTGGCATCGGTGGACGACTTGATCGGAGACCTCTTGGACGCACTCGATGAAACGGGCCTCAACAAGAACACGATCATCGTCTTCACAAGTGATCATGGCTGGGGAATGGGGGAAAAGGACTATTTGTACAAAAACTCCCTTTGGCAAGAAAGCACCCGCGTGCCCTTTGTGTTACGGTCGCCGCGAGTGTCCAAGGCCGGCGGTTCCTGCGATCGACCGATTTCCCTCGTCGACCTCTTCCCCACCCTGCTCGACCTTTGCGACCTCCCTTCCAATACGATGAAAAACGACAAGGGACGCCCCCTGGACGGGTTCTCGCTCAAGCCTTTGCTGATCGACCCGGTCGGCGGTAAATGGAAAGGCCCGACCGAAGCCCTGACAGCTCTTTACAAATGGGCAAAATATTATGATCCGGCCAAGCAAAACTATTCCCTTCGCTCTAGTGATTGGCGCTACGTTCGCTATGAAAACGGCAAGGAGGAACTTTATGCCGTAACGAAGGATCCCTACGAATGGGAAAATCTCGCTCTTGACCCAAGCCATGTGAAAACGCTGAAAAAGTATCGGTCCAAACTGCTCGCCCGCATTCCCCAAAGCATTCCCGAAAAACCAAAGAGCAACGAACAATGGAAAAACGATTACTTCAAGAAGAACCCCAAGGCGGATACGAACAAGGACGGGGATTTGTCTTGGCCCGAACTGAACGCTCACAAGAAATTAATGAATGCTCCGAAGGACGCAGAATATTGGAAGAACGACTATTTCAAGAAAAACCCAAAGGCCGATGCCAACAAGGACGGCAAGCTTTCCTGGCCGGAATTTCACGCCCACAAGAAAAGCAAGCCTCGGCAATAGAGAACTTTGATTCAGTCGGAATTTTTTGAACTCCGGAAACAATTAAGTGCGAAGCCCAAGGTTAAGGTTTGCGGGTTATGCAGGAGTTGCCATTCGTTTATAGCCAACTGACATGAAATTACTTCAACGGATTCTCTTGGCTCTTCTTCTTTTGGGATCTTCGTGCTCTTTTGCACTGGGCAAAGAGATTAAGAAAGAAGTTCTTCCGGGAACTAAATCACTCACTCTCGAAGGCGATCCTGCCGAAAGAATGTTTGAAGGAGCCCATCGATTCCTCGATCGCAAACTCGTCGAGACCTTAGTCCGTCGATCGAATCATTGGGAAAAGGGTTTATCTTCGCCGAAAAACAAGGAAGGTTTCCTAGACCACAATCGAAAGGAACTTGCTCGCATTTTAGGGGTAACTGACGAACGAGTTCCCTTCGAATCCCTTTCGCTAAAGGCAACCACCGCACGGACGGCCAAGGTAGCTACAGGTTCGGACTACGAAGTTCTTGCGATACGCTGGCCGGTCCTAGAGGGAGTTTTTGGGGAAGGCTTATTACTGCAACCTACAGGGCGAAAGCCTGTTGCAAACGTCATTGCAATACCCGACGCCGATCAATCCCCGGAAGATATTGCAGGGCTGACGACCAGAATCCTGCCAGCCGGCCAATTTGCCCGAAGGTTGGCAGAAAGCGGCTGCCGCGTCATCGTACCAGCACTCGTCGGGAGAAACGTTCGAGTCCAAAGCGAGAGACGCAAAGACATAAAAATAAGCGACAGGGAATTCCTGCATCGTTCGGCTTTTCTCATGGGGAGAACCTTGCAGGGATTCGAAATCCAAAAAGTACTTGCTTTGGTGGATTGGTTCGAGAGGGAAAAGAGCACGCGGATTGGCCTGATCGGTTGGGGCGAAGGGGGGATGCTTGCCTTGCAGACTGGGGCTCTCGACACACGCGTTGCCGCAGTCTGCGTGTCGGGACAATTCGGGCCACGCGAAGACATGTGGCGTGAACCACTGGAACGAAACCTGTTCGGGTTTCTCAATCATTTTGGAGACGCCGAGCTGGCAGGTTTATTGGCCGACAGAGCTTTGGTGGTGGAAGCAGCCAAGGGTCCGGAAGTGACCATCGATTCCACCGGGGCGGCTCCGGGCAGGTTAATCACGCCCACACTCGCCAAGGTTCGCGATGAATTTTCCAGAGCTAAGATTTTGGCAAGTTCAACCAAATCTAATTTCAGCTTATTTACCGGCGGGGAAGATGGAAAGGGATCTCCGGGAGAAAGCCAAGCGCTGGCGAAATTCTTCAAGTCGCTCTCCCTTCAGGGAAGTTTACCTGAGCGAGGAAAGACCCAAAAAACGGCAACCACCCTACCCGACTCGAAAGCTCGCGAGGAACGAGCTTTCCTCGGGATCGCCGCTCATGTTCAAGAACTGGTGGAACAATCCCACCTTGTCCGAACGAGCGATTTTCAGCCCGACATCTCGTCTCTCGACGCCTACGCCAAGAGCACGATTTCCCATCGCCGGCGTTTCGAGGAGGAAGTCATTGGTCGTTTCGAAGAGGATTTGCTCCCTCTCTCCCCTCGTTCCCGAAAAATATACGATGGGCAAAAATGGACGGGGCACGAAGTCGTTCTCGACGTGTACCCGGAGCTCTTCGCCTATGGCGTCCTCCTCGTGCCGAAGAACGTTCAGCCCGGCGAGCGGCGTCCTGTGGTGGTATGCCAACACGGTCTGGAAGGACGCCCAAAAGACGTGATCGAGGGCGATCATCGAGCCTATCATGATTTCGCAGCCAAGCTCTGCGAAAAAGGCTATGTCGTATTCGCACCCCAGAACCCATACTTGATGGGAGACAAGTTTCGTTCCCTCCAAAGAAAGGCCAACCCGATGGGAAAAACTCTTTTCTCACTCATCGTGGCCCAGCATCGACAAATCGTGCGATGGCTGGGCGAACTCCCCTTCACGGACCCCAATCGCATCGCCTTCTACGGACTGTCCTACGGAGGCAAAACCGCCATGCGCGTTCCCGCTCTCGTGGAAGGATATTGTCTCTCCATTTGTTCGGCCGACTTCAACGACTGGATACGCAAAACCGGTTCCACACGCCCCGGAGACGACCGATACAGTTACCCCTTCACGAGCGAGTACGAAATCTTCGAGTTCAACTTGGGTCACACCTTCAACTATGCGGAAATGGCGGCTCTAATCGCCCCGCGACCCTTCATGGTCGAACGCGGTCACTTCGACGGAGTGGCCCCCGATGAGTGGGTCGCCGCCGAATACTCGAAGATTCGACGACTTTACACCCAGCTAAAGATTCCCAACCGGACCGAAATCGAATGGTTTCCGGGTCCCCACACCATAAACGGCCAAGGCACCTTTCGCTTCCTCGACAAGTGGCTCGGTCGGCCACCTAAGAAAAAGTAAAACTAGTCCTCCAACCGCACGAAATACTTCCGTGCCGCTTGCATGACTTTGGGTGCGAGCAAGAGGGAGGACAGTATGGTCGGCACCGCCATGAGGCCGAAGGAAACGTCCAGAAAGTTGATGACGTCGCCCATGGTCACCACTGCCGAGATCACGATGGCCGCAAGATAAAAAACAGCCAATGGGATTCTTGCCCGCGACCCAAATAAAAAGCACCCGCATTTGGTTACGTAATAGGAGAAACCGATCATCGAGGAAAAGCTAAGGAACAGTACGCAGATCAGCAGTAGGTAAGGCCCAACTCCGGGAATTCCTTTCTCGAAGGCACGAGCCGTCAAGATCACACCATCCTTTCCTCCACCTTCCGAAACACCGGTCACTAGGATCACTAGGCCCGTGATGGTGCACACGATCAAGGTATCGATCATGGGTCCCAACATGGCGACCATTCCTTCGCGAATCGGTTCGCGGGTCTTGGCGGCCCCATGGGCCATAGCCTCCGTCCCCATCCCCGCCTCGTTGGAAAAAGCAGCTCTTTGGACCCCAATCATAATGACGGTACCCAACGCCCCACCGGCCACAGCCTCACCCGAAAAGGCATCCTTGAAAATGGAGGCCAGAGCGGCGGGTATCTCGGACACATGCCCCCCCAGAATGACCAAGGCACATACCGCGTAGAGAATAACCATCCCCGGAACGAGCCATGCAGCGACTCGGCCGATGCGCTTTATGCCGCCAAGAATGACACTCCCCACAAGCAACGCCACGCACAAACCGAAGAGGCCGTTTCCAAAGTTCACTCGATCCTCCGAACCCACGAACAACCCGTAGGGCTCGAAAAACATATCCCGAACGATCTGTGTAAGTTGATTCGACTGCAACAAAGGCAAACATCCGAACATGCCGCACATGCAAAACATGATGGCTAGCGGCTTCCACTTTGGGCCAAGCCCCTCCACGATGAAATACATGGGCCCACCCTGAATCTGGCCCACGTCGTCTTTCCCCCTATACATGATGGCCAAGCTACATGTGAAAAACTTCGTCGCCATCCCGACCAAGGCGCATACCCACATCCAAAACAAAGCCCCCGGCCCCCCGGCAGTCACTGCAATAGCCACCCCAGCAACGTTACCCATGCCAACAGTAGCAGACAAGGCACTGCACAAGGCTTGAAAATGACTAACCTCACCGGGTGCCCGCTCATCATCGTACTTGCCCAGCAAAACGCGAACACCATGCCCAAGATATAGAAAAGGAAGGAATCTTGAGTAAAAAGTGAAGAATACTCCACCACCCAACAAAAGCACCAACAAGGGAAGTCCCCATAGCCAACCGGATGCGACCTTCAAGAATTCTGACATCACTCATGTTCCTTCCGGAAGCCTAGACAAAGTCAAGACTTGCCGAAGCAATAATGAACAAGGGATTGCTTGACCCCGAGTTCGTCGAGACTAATGATTACATGGAATGAAAAACCTACTATTGATATCTCTAGCGTCTATCTGCCTTGCCTTCGCTTCCTCCTGCGGTTCCGAAGCCGGAGCCAAGGACCTCTGCGACAAATGTGGAGATGAAAAGGGCACGGAGAATTGCTGCAACGTCGACGCCGAAAAATGCGATTCATGCAGCAAGAACAAAGGTTCTCCCGGCTGCTGCAAGTAGCTCGCCTTTAATTCTGCAGGCCAATTATTCCTGCATGCCAA
>CALBIN010000274.1 GCA_937893275.1 uncultured Opitutia bacterium
TGGCTACGCGGGACGGGCGGAGAATGCCTTCCCCAACGAGGTCGTCCGCTTGGGAAAGTCGATTATTGAGAAGATGGGCAGCGCGATGCGAGCCTGCGGATTCCGACCACATACCCTCGGTGGCGGCATAGTAAGGACCGTAGTTGTAAAAGCTGATGAGCTTGCAGTTGTTTCCGAGCTGGGCGTAGGAACGGAGAACATCCGGCCATACGCAGTGCATCATGGGAAAGTTCGCAGGAGTTCCCCCCCGGCGGCGAGCACCGGAATTGAAAGGCGCCACCGAAAAGGCAACCGCTTGATGACTGTCCCAGCGCCAGCTTCCCGTACTCATCCAGTCGCTCACACCCGGCGTGACGTCGGGATAGCTCGCCAGCTCGAACATGTCCAAAGGCATGCGACTAGGAAAGTACAGGGAATGCCCGCTGAGGGCGACAAAGCGACGGAGGTCGGGATTGGGAGACACCTTGCCGATGGCTTCGCAGGCCAGAGCGAACATGCGAGGCGTGCGCCATGCGGAATACCGGCGCGACCAGTAGTAGAGGCGCTTCTCCTCGGGCGTTTCGGCTAGTCGGGCAAGGGTGAGCGGGGAAACCTCGTCAAGGGACTCGGCTCCGAACAGGGACGGCGACACCTTACGCTCGGCCAACCATTTTCGGAAACCTTTTCGAGCCTCCTCCGAGCCTCCATCGATCAACCAGTTCGTTTCAATAGAAGCTCGCAAATCCTTCGGCTCGTCCTTCTTCGGGTCAGGTACGGGTTCCTCCAACAGAAGATCATCCGCGACGTCGGCGAAAACGTCCTTGCGGGCGGGTCCATCCGCGGACAGGACAGGGCGCAAGCGCTCCACCTTCTTGATCGGGCGCAAGGCCAAGGACAGGAATCTCTTGCGCGGCCCGCTTATGGAAAAACCACCCGACACGGGTAAGTCCTTCAAGGTGCCGATCGACTTTTCGTCCAAGTACATGGCGGCCTCGGAACCATCATGGACGAGACGAAACAGACGAGGCTTGTCGGAAAGGTTCGCCACGTTACGCACATAGCGCGAGCCACCGGTTCCAATCTTGCCACCGGCGACGTTTTCGGGAGCGTCCCGGCGCAGTTTGCCCACCGTCCAGAAAAAGCCGACCTTGGGGTCTTTATCGGAAAGTCCTGCTTGAAATGTCAATTTCCCTTCGGAAGCCGCGATACGCGCCTCAAGGACGTAATCAGCATAATCATTTCTTTTCGTCCGAAGGATGCCCTCGCCGGATTCATCGACGAATTCGACGATGCCGTCCTTCCCTTTCCGAAAGCGAAAGGCGGGAGTGCTCAATTCCTCGGTTTGGATTTCACCCGGCTCGTCCGCCACCTGAAAGACGGTGGTGACGACGTCGGGAGCCGTGGCGCTCTTGGACAGCGCCGAAGGCACCCTTGCCTTGTAGTGGGCATCGTAGCGTTCACGGGCGGCGTCCACGTCGTGAGGAAGGAAAGTGGGCGGCCAGTACTGGGCTCCCGTGGTGGTCCAACCATAAAGCCGGGCGGACTTCACGGAGTCACGAGTATCCACGGCATTGAACCCGAGAAGCCGAAGAGTCTTCTTCATATAGTCGCCCGCCGGCCCGATAGAGCGAGACCATGCGGGGGTGGTGAGCATGGGAGGACGCATGAGCGGGAACAGTCTTTCTCCGGTTGCCTCGAGGGCTCGGCGATAATTTCTGCGAGCATGGTCGCGCAAGGTCTCGACCCTCGAAAGGTCTGTGGATAGGGAATATTTTTTTCCGTCGGGGACGTTCCAGGAGATTTTTCGTACTATGCGAAGAGCAAGGGGCTCGGGGGGACCGTCGGGCTTCTTGGGAGCTCGACCCGAAAGATCGTCCAGCAAATCCTTCCCCGAAGGGCCGAGTCCATCCGGGGGGAATTCACGGTTAGTAATTGTTACCGGCGGGGGCTTCCCAACGGCAAACTCGGTGGAACCCTCGGCATGACCGGACACCTGCAAGTTCATGGAAACCTGAGCCGTGCCGAACCGCGAGAAATTCTCTACGTCCTGCAGGCGATACCATGGCGTCGGACCGATCTTGGTGAAGTCGTGGGATTTTGCAGAGACCGCCTTTTCGCCGAAATTTGTCGAGGCCCCCCATGGACCATGATGCAACTGAAAGGAAGCTCGGAGATTCAGCTTTCCGCTAGCAGGTACAGAATCGATGTGAAAACGAACATAGGTCGAGTTCGGCTTTTCCACCTTGTCGGCCGATCGAAGGCCGAGAGTGAAAATAAAAGAAAAAACAACGGCAATCGATGCCTTCATTCGGCAGCTCCCCCACCCTTCCGGCAACCGGAGCAAACGCCGAACACTTCCAAAACGTGCGACACCTCGACAAAACCTCTTTCCTCGGCAAGTTGCGAAAGGTCGGCGTCGACGCAAACGTCGATGCGTTCCGTCAGCCCGCAGGAGCGACAGGTGAGGTGATGGTGGTGATCCGCCCCATGGGCGAGGCAGTACACCTTGGTTCCGTTCTCGCGCACACCGCGCTGCACGGCGCCGGCCCTCTCAAAAGATTCCAGACATCTGTAAACCGTAACGACGTCGCAAGTCTCGGGGTCCAGAGCCTCGAAGGTTTCCTCGGCGGAAAGAGTTCCGTCGGCTTTCGCCAAAACGCGCAGGATGGATCGCCTTTGCTCGGTGATGCGCA
>CALBIN010000275.1 GCA_937893275.1 uncultured Opitutia bacterium
GAACACTTTCCGCCTTTTGTGCGACGGTTCCCTCATCACCTGTTACATCAACGGCGGCAAGTGCTTCTCCGTGAATCTCGATCATTGGAACGTTCCGGGAAAGAACCCCGACGGTTCAGCAAACAAGTTCAAGCACGCTCTCAAGGATCTCCCCCGCAAAGGTCGCATAGGCTTCCAGAATCATGGTCAAGTCGTCTGGTTCAAGGACATTGCCATTCGCTCATTCAAATAATTTTTTGCGATCGGGCGATCAACTCTTGCCCAATCGGCGACCAGAGTCTGAACGCCTGTCTTGTCGAAGAAGGTTCTCGATTTCATTTCATTTCTACCTTCATCTCAGGTTATGAAAGGAGCTCTTGTTCTCATCGGAACCTCGGCCGTCGGTTGGCTCGCATGGTGGGCTTGCGAACCTCTGCATCTCATGGCTCAGTACGCGGTCAGCGTGATCGCCTCGGGCGTTGGCTACTACTACACCAAGAAATTTGCAGAAAATCAGTTGGGCCTGTAAGCGGCCAACTGATTTTCTCATATCAAGTAGCGAGGTAAGGTCGTACACTTTCCTGTGATCCATCCCGTGCTTTGGGTAACATTGGATATACAGTCATTATATTCAAGCGACTTAGTGTGCAAATGGGCTGACAGTGGGCGTGCACATCTCCTTGAGCGATGCTATCGAGGCAAGATGTTTTATAGTCTACTCCACCATTGTTGAGCTTTACACTTATTCGCCAGCTTGGGATTATCCCCGAGGTGCAGAAGGCACCCATGCGCCGGAGACCTAAGGGGTGGTAATACGGAGGCGAAGGAAATTGCGACCACCAGAAGGGAGAGGTGCATCGGTTTCGTACACTACACGTTCCATTTCAGCACCTAAATCGACTCTGTGCTGGGATGACTTGAATCCTGACTTAGTCCATGTTCGTAAATCAGTACTTTTTTCGATATGGTATTGGAAGTTCTCTTCAGTAGTGGCAAGAGGCGACTTGAATCGAACGATGGAGATAGCTTGATTACCGTTAGTGTTCAAACGGGAACGAAAGGGTAAGTCTTTCCAATTGTCAGGACCAAGAGAATCCGAACCAATGGCTCGCTCGAATAGGTTGCTGAAGCCGTCTCCATCGGAATCGCTGTAATCCTCATCAAAAACCTTCGTCGCATTTGCTTCGGATATACCTTCCCGAGCCATTAGTCGGCGTACGAATCGTTTCCTTGTGCCATCGTAACGTACATCTCCTCGCCGAAATTTAAGCCAATTTACCTTGGTCGGTTCGACAACTGTGAATGAGCGAGTAACGGGTTCGGCAGGTACGTACTGGGCATTACCGGGAGCAGTTATTGTTAGATCAACAGTTCCAATACCAATGGGAACAACTCGATTTCCATCCATGATGCGTACGCGTGTTGAATTCGAACTGGTTATCTGTATGGGTGTGCTACTGTTGACCCTAACACCTTGAAGAATAAAGGCCCTATGGTTCATTGGCATGTCGCGTAATTCGTTTCCATCTGGAAGTAGTATTTCCTGCCTTTGCTTTGTCGTTACTTGGAAAACATGGGTTACCGATATGGCAGGATGGACATATGCGCTACCATTTTGATGGGCAGTGATTTTGACCTCTGCGGCAATTCCATCAAGAGTCACGACGCCTGCTGAGTCGACTGAAGCAGGCCCGTAATCAACGGTGAAAGTGACGGGCAGATTGTAGACCGGATGGCGTTCGCCGGATGAAGTTGCGCTCGCGATCAATTGGAAAGGCGGATCGTCCCGAGTTTTTTCTACGAGAATCGGAACAAAAGTTATATTCTGATCGTCCTTGGTGACAGGTGGAATGACATGCAGTTGCAAGCTAACCGGATGCGCTGGATCATAACGATCGTCTCCTACTTGCATGGCGGTGATGGTTGTCGCCCCCGAATCTATAACGGTTGCGATAGCGCCGGATATTATAGCAACGTTCGGATTAGAAGAGACATAGGATACGGGAAGCCCTGAAGAGGCGAAGGCGGTGAGGGGGAATGACGGATCACCAACGGCCTTCTCCACCAAGGGAGGGAAAGTGATGGTTTGGGAACCCCCGAAGGTTGGTGGGGTTGATCGGTATGGATGTATGGAGGAGAGGGAGTCGGAAATGCCCCACTTGTGGGCAAGGTAACCTTCGATTTTTTGACGATTAACTGAGTTGACGGCTTTATCATAGACCAAAGTTTCAGCAATTTCGCCGGTGAATCCGTTGCCGACCTTATCGAACTCGTCCACTTCCGGCGTGACGCCACCTGTTCCGACGACTTCGCCATCGATCCAAAGGGATTGACTGCCGGGAGTGACTCGAAGCACATTTACCGTCCAGTTCGAACTGTTGACATTGGATACTATGTTCAGACCGGCATCTTCTCGATGCAGACCAAAGTAGCCATGAGGATCGGTTGTGCCGATGTCTCCACCAAGAATCTTAGAAGATCCAGTGCCATTTTGTTTGTGAACGAGGAAAATAACACGAGCCGATGGCACCTTATTACCAATGTCAAATGATTCGCTCTGTTCGAACCGTACCACTGCCTTTTCATTTAGTGAGTTGGGTTGCCAAATGGGCATATTGATAGAGGTGCCTTGTATGGGGTTATTGGTATTTCCGGATTTATCACCCCAGAGGCTAATTCGGTTTCCAGGAAGAAAATCGGTGGCTTCATCGCGATATTGATCGGCATTGACGTCATTGCCGTCGAACCAGAGTTTCAGTCCGTCAGTGGAATCACTGAAAAGGTTACCGTAACCTATGGTAAAGGATTGGGTCACGAAGGCTGCCATCTCATATCGGTGATCTCCTGTTTGCATTGCAGTGATAGTCACGACACCAGGCCCATGTACACTTACAGTATCTCCTGCTACTGTGGCAAGTGCGGGACTGGATGTGGTAAAGAACACAGGGAGACCTGAACTGGAACTTGCGGCAATGGCAAAGGGGAAGTCGCCGACGGAGTGATCTTGAATCGGGTCAAAAGAAATGTTTTGAGGAACTTTCCAGACGGTCATATAATTGTCTACGGGCAACGCAGATTCATAATAATCATTTCCTCCTTGTCTCACGGTTATTTTTGTTGTGCCGGCACCTATTATTTCCACCTTGTTGAAATCTCCTCCTCCAGTTCCATAAATGGCGGCAATTTTCGCGGGGGCGAGTGCTGAGTCATAAACACGCAGGTCGTCCACTTTGCCGGGCATTGAAACTGCAGCATCCCCGACATACAGATCAGAGAGTCTGTCGGCTAGATTCATCCCGCTTATCGTAACCCCGGGGAGCTCACTTGATTTGTTGCCGTCTGCATATAGAAGAAGAGTTCCATTTGCATCATCGCTGTAAACTAGCGCGACATGAGTCCATTCGTCGTTCGATAGAACCGGAGTAGCAGAGGAAATCTTCACGGTACTTGCATTCCCGTCTTGATGGAAAGTCGCCGTAACGAAACCATCCGTGGCATTTTGCTCGATCCGAAAAACTTTCATCGGAGCGATACTGTCCTTGGATAAGATTACAGCGCCATCGGATGAAATGTCTGTAGGTTTAACCCAGAAGCTGATGGTGAACGTATCCTTCAAAGGAACGCCGCCAAGGTGAACGTAACCGTTGGCTGTTCCCAAGGAAATCGCGTTGTCGAATTTGCCTGAGGACCATACTTTTCCAGCTCCGGTGGTAGCAAGACCGACAAGAGTTCCATCGTGACTTCCAAGTTCGTCCCTCGCTGAATTATATAATTCCTCATCAAACTTCCAGTAGGCTTGAAGGTCTTCCTGAGCGGTAACTTTGAGGCGGGCGACATTTGGATTCTCGATTTGGTAACGAAGTGGTAGGTCGGTGGCGTTTCCATCTTCATCTATGGAACGACCCAGCAAGACGAATGGGGGTGAGTCGGCTGCAACATTAGTCAAATTCTGGTCAAAAACAAGCGACTGTAATTTCTTGTCGCTGACCGTGAGAACTCCGTCAAGATACGTGAAGAAATAATTGGCTGCCGTGGCGCCTGAAGGCGTTAATGGGTAAGCTCCTGCCGCACTGGCAGGTATTGCAGGAGTTGTAACGATTACGGTACCGGTTATGACGCTGGCGTTTTCATCATTTACAAAACCTGATAACATATAGGTGAGAGCGGGGTTGGCTATACCTGTTTTACGGAACTGATTGTGCGCTTGGACTGTCAACTCGGCTTTCCCGATTTGGATTTGCCTCAGGACGGGTTCGGCAGGGAACCAGTTACTGTCGCCTGATTGTGTGGCTCGAATGCCTACCATGCCTGGTCCCTTGACTGTCATGTTGTTGCCTACCAGATCAACGGCTAGAGAGCCTGATACAACTTGAAAGTTTACCGGCAATCCGGAAGTTGCCGATGCATTGAGGTCGATGGGAATTGCTCCGTATCTTAGTCCTGCAAGAGATTGGTCGAAGGTAATGCTTTGACGCCCCCGCAGAACTTGCAAGGTTATGATTTCTGAATCTTGGCCGGATGCGTTGGCCACGGTCACTTCCACATTGAAAGAGCCAGTGGCTTCTGGTTTGCCGGAAATTATACCCGTAGAGTAGTCTACCACGAGTCCCGGCGGAAGATTGGTTGCGTTGAAATCGATGGGGCCTTTGGTCGCGGCAATCTGATAGGAGTAGTCGGATCCGTAACGGGCAACTAGAGCAGAATCTCGAAGGTTGTAAACATCATCCAACTCCGTGATGGTGAGAGCTCTGCCGAAAATTCGAAAATCATCGAATTCTCCCTCAGTCATGCGACCGCTGCCTGGCATGCCACCCAAGTACATGAAATAGTTAAGTCCTTCCCAAGTGAGTGCTCCGGTCGCTGAAGCTGACGTAGCTTCGACTCGGTTTAAATAAAGCCGGAGCGTTGTCCCGTCGTAGCTGACGCAGTAGTGATTCCATTCGTCCATAATGAAGGGAACGAGTGCGGTATTGACCCAAGAGCCTGAAATGTGAGCTCTAGCTCGGGCGAATCCGTCATTTGCTTCGACTATGATTTGGCCGCTTTTCAAGAGATCGGCAGACAGGTCGTTTGTTTTTGCCCAAAAGGTTATGGCAAAGGGACCTCCCAAATTGAACGCTGTCTGAGCGTTATTCCATGCATTGTCGTCAACACCGTCGAACTTCAATCCCAGACCCGCCCTGCCAGCCACTCGAGCCGAGGTGAGATCCGCAAAGTTTTGAAGAGTACCGATGTTCCCGTTGCCTGAAGCATCGGTGAGGAGAGTTCCGTTGTCCTCGTCGAAAGTCCAGTGAGCCAAAGGCATGATTGGCAACTGTACGCTGGGTCGATTGTCGAAAGTCGGGGGGCCGTCTTGATAGGGGTGTCCTCCGAAGTCTCCATCGCCATTGCCGTACAATTCGGAAATTTCAAAAGCGGAAAGGGAGCGAGAATAAATCCGGAATTCGTCAAGCTTGTCGGCAAACCTTTCGCTCCCTGCCAACGTGTTGCCGATGACTTCCACTTGAGATCCGGCAATGAGGCTACTTTCTCCTACCTCTATGCCATCTACGTAGAAAATTGTCTTGTTGACGCTGCCAACTGCTACCAAGTGGCGCCAACCGTTGGCCAGCGTATTGCCAAAGAATCCAGACCCTTGGAAGTTCCCGTTTCCTGATTTGTAAACACCCAGCTGTCTCCCACCTGCTTGATCGAAGGTGACGTGTCTGTCGTCGACTGCAGCTGCCGCCAGGCTGTGTCGTAATAGGACTCCTGTGTCGTTTAGGGGAGCAGTAAACCATGCCGAGATCGTCCAGTTCGAGCCCATCGAGACTTCATTTGCTGGGAGAGATATATTGGCGGAACCATCGGGGAAGCGAATGCCTGAACCAAATTTTCCGGAGACTAGAAGGTCTGCATCGGCAATATTGTTGAGCAGACCCTCCTTCTTTTGGGGCGAACTGTCGTAAACATTTGAACCTTCAGTTTCTTCAAAGGGAAAATAGAGTTCGAGATCTTGTTTGATTTTGTAGGAATTTCCAATCAAATCTGCCACGACACCCCACTTGTGAGCGAGGTAACCTTCTATCATCTGGACTTCGGCCTCGGGCAAATCTCGATTGAATACGAGGATTTCCGCGATGTCTCCGCCGAACTGTCCATAACCGGTGGAGGGGTCGTTGCCTATGGTTACGCGGTCTATATGGGTCGATTGGTCATTGTATGAGCTAAGGCTGGAACCGGGCTTTACGTAGATTGTCCATCCAGTGGAACCATCGTACGCTCCAATTGCCACGCCAACGCCCTTGGCCACAATAAAGGCACGAACCCCCCCGACGTCACTTCGAAGCGTTCCGACGTTGAAGGATTGGCCGGAGGCGAAACGAATGGCCGGTTTGTCTCCGAAAGAAGAAGTCGCATAGGTCGGTCGTGATCCGGCAACGCTTTGGAAGGCGTTCTGGGTGCTCTTTGATTTGTCGGTCCAGTTGGCGAGTGGTTGATCTGCGGGAATATTGTCCGGTTGTCCGTCGCCGTCGACGTCGGTGGCATCCAGCCAGAGTACAAGACCCTCTAATGTGTGCTTCGTCAGTCTAGAGTCACTAGCCGTGAAGAACTTGGTAGCCGAAGCCCATGTGCTTCCGCCGATATTTTCCGCATAAGCTCGGAAGAAGTAACGCTTGTCGCGTTCGAGTCCGGTGACTTGCGCGGAAACAGGACCGAGCCCTACGGGTTGTCCATTGTTGATTAGCGCAACGTTGTCCCAATTGCCGGAACTGTTGGCATCGACCACCGTGGAGTTGTCTTCAGCATCTTCATCGCCCCAGTAGATCTTGACTATCGGAGGATCGCCTCCTTCGTTCGTCACTTCGTAGATGCGAGTTATCCCGGTAAATGGGGTGGCGGACTTGTGAGGATGGTCGCCGGCAAGTACGGTGTCGGTCAACTCCCATTTGTGGGCTAAGTACGCTTCTACATTTTGACGATTCTCTAGACTGAGATTGTCTTGGTAAATCAGAACTTCAGCCACCTCTCCCTTTGAGGTCTCTTGAGTGGCACCTGTCCAGTGACCTCCAAATTGAAGCTGACCTGGGGCAAAGTTGGTATTGTTAGAACCCTGATGACCGTTTGCTTTGAGCTGCCCGTCGTGCCAGAACCAGGCTTTTGGGTTAGAAGCCTTTTCAATAATACCAACATTCAGATGCCACTGCGTGTCTGCAGTTGTTCCAGTATGGACCCAGCCTCCCGGATGCCAGCGAGCAACATTGTTTCCATGGAAACCGAATAACCAGTTCTGACTGCGCGAAGCTATTAGACGTTCGTTGTCTCCCCCAGTGTAACGAGCAATGGAGAATACGGTATATCCCGTACTTGTGAGGAAATCGTAGTTGGCGTTTGTCCAGATTTTATCATCGCCGTCGAAGTTGACGACGGGTTTTCCATTGAGGCCAAAAGCAGAGTAGGTGGGATCCCCGCTTGTGGTCGCCATGTCGCGAAGTGAACCCGACGAATCTTTCCAGGAAGTTACGACTGCATCGTTGGTGTATGTCGAACCGAGGTCGTCTTGTCCGTCCCCGTCCATATCCGTGGCGGAATACCAACCAACTATTCCGGGAGCGGTTCCCGCATTGAAGGTGAGGTCTCGAATTTCATCGATGACGGTGACTACTCCTCCTGTGGAGAGTACGTTCGCGTTGAGGGTGGCCTTGTCGGGGAATACGTCGGTGGCCGGAGTCGTAACGATTTGCGGAGGTTCAATGGCCCTTAGTGAAACTACTCCCGTGTTGAGCATGTCCCCGTTGTAGATTTGGGTGATTTCTTCGGCGGTTAGACCACGGTCGTAGACTCGAACCTCATCCAGTACTCCCTTGAAATTACCAGGCCCGGCGTAAACAGCCGTTCCGTTGATCTTACCGAGCGACGGACCTTCGCTGTGAGAGGGTAGGGTTGTTGATGAAAAGAGTTGAGAGTTCCCGCTTTGCTCACCATCGACGTAAAGCTTGAAGGCCTTGGGCGAATCTCCGAAGGTGACCGCTGCGTGATGCCAGTTGTCGTCGGCGAGGCTCGAAGCATGCGAGGCTTCAATATTATTTGCTCCCGCTTTGATTTGAGCGGAAAGGATGCCGTTGTCGAATTTTACGCCGAGACCGTTTATGGAGTCGCCTTCATCGAAAATCATCTGCGAGACGTAGGCTGCTTGCGGAACGCTTACGTCTCCCAGTCCGGAATTGTAAATGGCCGCTACGTCCTCATCTGTAAGGGCAACGTTGTACATGCGGAGGTCGTCTGATTCACCGTTGAAGAAGTC
>CALBIN010000276.1 GCA_937893275.1 uncultured Opitutia bacterium
GTAAGCAAGCTCGGTACCTTGCGAACCCCGACTTCAACACCCGTCGATCTGGGTGATCATGGAAACGGCCGCGGACCTTTCAATGGCCCTCTCGACGAGGTGCGCTTCGAATCCGTGGCCCGCTCGGCCAACTGGCTCAAGCTCTGTTTCGAAAACCAGAAGCCTTTGCAGTCACTGGTCGGACCATTGGTTCAGGATGGTGACGAGTTCTCGGTCTCGGAGTCCAACTTGGTCCTGAAGGAGGGAGCCTCGATCGCCCTGTCCGCCAAAGCGGGAGGAGCGAGGAAAGTCTACTGGGTTTTGCAGGATGGTGACCAGTCGGAGATCCTCGCCGTCGATCGCTTTAACCATACCTTTGACGCCGGGCGGGTAGCTGAAGACAAATCGGTCACCTTGCAGTTCAAGGCGTTCTTCGCATCCGGTGTAAAAACCCAGACCATCCGCCTTGCCATCCAAGAGAACGTTCCGAATCCCGCTTACACGCTCAACGCTCCCAAAAGGTGGAACGGCAGGGATGAACTGGTGATCTTGCCCTCGATCAGCAACCTGAAAGAGATGAAGTCCAAAGGGGCCGGCGAACTGAACTACTCATGGAAGGTTTCGGGAATGGCCACGATCAGCGAATCAGGGGAGGGTAGGTTGGTATTGAAACGAGCCCAGAACACCGGGGGCCTGACCGTCGAGCTTGCCCTCGACAATGGCGGGGCCGTCGTATCGCGCTCCGTCCGGATCGCGGTTGTCGAACCGAAGAGGGATGCTTGGGTGAAACGTATTCCGTCCGCCGAGGAGAAACCGGTGGATCATCAGTTCTACGCTCGCGACGACACGGGGCAGGGAACGCTTCACTACAGAGGAATGCTCAAGGAGTCGGCTGACTCGGTATTCCTCAGGCTCTATGCCGGTGACAAGCTGATCGACACACAGAGCCAGAAGATCGGCCCCGACAAGAAGTACGCCTTGTCCGCAAGCTTGCAGGCGGGTCTGACCGCCTATCGCACGGAGTTCGGCATCAAGCGTGGCGGGCCTGAAACGATTTTGGAAAAAGCCAACGATTTGGTCTGCGGAGACGTCTTCGTCATTCAGGGCCAGTCCAATGCCGAAGCCTGGACGGACCAACGCGTCATCCATCCGTACCGGAGCCCTTGGCTACGCAGCTTTGGTACGCCGAGCACGAACAAGGACCGTGCCCGGGACCCAGTCTGGGGCAACGCCCTGTCTTTCAACGGGGGCCAGAATCATCATCATTACCAAATTGGGTATTGGGGCGTCGAGCTGGGCAAGACGCTTATCGAAAGCCATAAGATCCCCATCTGCATCATCAATGGGGCGCAGGGAGGAACACGGATTGACCAGCACCAGCGCAACGAGACCGCCCCGACGGACGTGACCACCATCTACGGCCGGCTGTTGTGGCGTTTGCAGCAAGCGAAACTTACGCACGGCGTTCGTGCCGTGCTCTGGCATCAGGGAGAAAACGACCAGGGTGAGTCAGGGGCGACCGGTACCTTCGGTTGGGTGAATTATCAGGACTACTTCATCCGCATGTCGGCTAGCTGGAAGCAGGACTACCCGAATATCAAACACTACTATACCCACCAGATCTGGCCGGGGGCATGTGGCAGCCGGTCGGTCGAGGGCGACCGCTTGCGCGAGCGGCAGCGACAATTGCCCAGGCAGTTCTCCAACATGAGCGTTCTGTCGACCCTCGGCATCCGACCGGGCGGTGGTTGCCACTACTTGGCGGAGGGCTATGCGGCGATGGCCAGGCAATTGTTTCCGTTGGTGAACCAATACAACTACGGGGTGGGACCGAAGACCTCCGTCACGGCACCGAATATCTTGAGCGTCTCTTACGTCAGCGACAGAAAAGATGAAATCAAACTGGTTTTCGATCAGGACCTGAAATTGGACGAAGAAATCATCGAACGGTTTTATCTCGATGACGACTCCGCTATGCTGACCGCCGCAAGCGGCTCCGGAAAAATTATCATTCTGAAACTGGCCGGGCCCTCCGTGGCCAAGAAACTGTCCTACGTCAGAGGGGGCAAATGGAGGCAGGATCAAGCCATCATCTGGGGCGCAAACGACATAGCGGCCCTCACCTTCTGTGAAGTTCTAATCGAGCTTCCAGTAGATTGAACTCGGCTCCATCCCCGACCATCCATAGCAATGATTCTTTATTTAAAAATGAGCGATTAGCCCTGCACCCATGAATCCCTTACCCTTATTCCTAATCATTTTGATAGTGCCCCTGCTTCTTGGGGGTTGTGTGGACAAACCGATAGGCGGGTATGTACCGGC
>CALBIN010000277.1 GCA_937893275.1 uncultured Opitutia bacterium
TTGCCACGTCAGTTCTCTACGAGACCTTCCTCGCAATGACAAAAAGTGAGGAGACCGGTTTGCCATGTCCTGCGGCTCGCAATGACAAGCGTGTGTGTGGTGTGTCGGTCAGCGGTGCCTTGACCGTCTTGGACGAAGGCGCTAAGGTGGTGGCATGAAATTGACTGCAGTCATATATCCCGGGGAGACGGAAGGCGTTTTCGTGGCTTACAACCCGGAGACCGGCACTACTACCCAGGGAACCGACAGGGAGGATGCCTTGGGCAACCTGCGCGAGGCTACCGCCCTATATGTGGAGGAGTTTCCGGAATTGGCTAGAAGGGGCACCGATACGACCTTGGCGAGTTTCGAGGTAGACCCGGCTCATGCCTAAACTGCCTGTCGTCTCGGGTAAGGAGGCCCGGGAGGCTCTGGAGCGATTGGGGTTTCGTTTTGCGCGTCAGCGAGGTTCTCACGTCGTTTTGCGAAAGGAAACGCATTCGGGTTCGGTGGGATGTGTGGTACCGATGCACCGGGAACTGGATCGCGGTACGCTTCGGGGTCTCCTGAGGCAGGCGGGCGTGGATCCCGATGATTTTACAGCGGTTCTGAAGTAAGTGAGCCACGGACGAGGCGACAGAAGAGGGCGGACGAAAACTGGGACAAGCCACCCCGCCCATTCCCGTCCCCCCCGTTGTCATTGCGAGGAGCGCCGCGAGGCGGCAATCCAGCGACCGCGTAGGCAACCCACCGCATCGCCCCGGCCTCCCGCATGATGACCCGGACTGGATTGCCACGTCAGTTCTCTACGAGACCTTCCTCGCAATGACAAAAAGTGAGGAGACTGGTGTTGCCTAGAGAACCAGCATGGCGTCGCCGTAGGAGTAGAAGCGGTAGTCGTGGTCGAGGGCTTGGGCGTAGAGATCCTTAAGCAGATCGAGACCGACATTTCCGTCGGATTGCAGGAAGGCGGCGACAAGGCAGAGCAGGGTGCTTCCAGGGAGGTGGAAATTAGTAAGCAGGGCGTCGACTCCTCGAAAGGAGTAGGGCGGGCGTATGAAGAGGTTGGCCTCGGCTCGAGTGGGGGAGCCGGGTTCGTTGTCTTCGCCTTGGGCGAGGTGATGCTCGATCGCCCGCACGGTGGTTGTGCCCACGGCGAGGCGAGGTGGGCCGGGTTCGCGTAGGGCGGCCTTGGCGGCGGGCGGGAGGTGGTAGGTTTCCCCGTGCATGGGGTGATCGTCCACGCGTTCGGTCTCGATGGGGCGGAAGGTGCCGAGGCCTACGGACAGGGTGAGGTCGTGTATGGGGTGGCCCCGCCTTTCCAGTTGCTCCAATAGTTCGGGGGTGAAATGGAGCCCTGCAGTGGGAGCGGCCACGGCGGTGCGCTTGGCGGAGTCGGCATATACCGTTTGGTAGCGTTCGGCGTCCGCGGCGTTTGCGGGACGCTTTACGTAGGGAGGTAGGGGCAGGGTGCCGATGCGACTGGCGAGGGCGGGAAGGTCGGGATCGTTCGGGTGCTCGAAGCTTACGAGGTATTCCCCCGAGGGGAGTGGCTCCAGTACCGTGGCCTCGTATTCGCCGGGCATGGAAAAGGCGCCGGCCTTGGCGGTCTTGGCTCCCGGCTTGAGGAGGCATCGCCAGATTTCCGGTTGGTTGGCATCGGGTCGCAGGAGCAGGCACTCCACCTTGCCGCCCGTGGGGCGCTGTCCGGGGAGGCGTGCGTTGAGCACGGATACGTCGTTGCGGAATATGCGGGCGCCGGCGGGTAGTAGCTCGGGGAGTTCGCTAAAGCGGTGGTGGGAAGTGTCGCCCGTGGCGCGGTTGTAGACGAGGAGGCGGGATTCGTCTCGCTTGTCGGCGGGAGCCTGGGCGATCCGGTCCGGCGGGAGTTCGTAGTGAAGTTCGGAGGTGAGCATCGGTAAGATAGGAAAAGCGCATCGACAACAAGCTCACAATCCCGATATTCTTTTATCTTCGATTAACACCTGCAGCAATTATGAGCGAAAACGAGAATTCCGATATAGTACACCCTCCCGAGGCCGCCTCGGCAGGCGCCCACGTGAGCAATATGGAGCAATACCATGAGCTTTACGAGAGGAGCGCTTCCGACCCCGAAGGATTCTGGGCCGAGGTGGCGGAAGGGTTCCACTGGTACAGGAAGTGGGACTCCGTGCGGAGCTATAATTACGACATGAACGCGGGACCAATCGACCTTCGATGGTTCGCGGGCGGCCGCACGAACGTATGCCACAACTGCCTCGACAGGCACCTTGAGACGCGGGGAGACAAGATAGCCGTAATCTGGGAGGGCAACGAGCCGGGCGAGGACGCCACTCTCACTTATCGACAACTGTACGAACAGGTGTGCCGTTTCGCCAACGTGTTGAAGGGCCGTGGGGTGAAGAAGGGGGATCGAGTTTCCATTTACATGCCGATGGTGCCGGAGGCGGCCGTGGCGATGTTGGCGTGCGCAAGGATCGGAGCGGTGCATTCGATCGTATTCGGCGGGTTTTCCGCGGAGGCCTTGGCCGATCGTATAGCCGACTCCACTTGCAAGACCTTGATTACCGCCAACGGCACCTTCCGAGGGGCCAAGGCCATACCGATGAAGCCGAACGCCGACCAAGCCATGGCTTCCGCCTCCGAGGCGATGGGCGAGAACGTGGAAACCTGCATCGTGGTTAAGCGCGTGTCCGACGACTCGGGCATCGAATGCGAGATGCAGGACGGGCGCGATGTCTGGTGGCACGAGGCGGTGGCCGATGCCTCCACCGATTGCCCGTGCGAGGAAATGGATGCGGAAGACCCGCTCTTCATCCTCTACACTTCCGGCTCCACGGGGCAGCCCAAGGGCGTGCTCCATACTACCGGCGGCTATATGGTGTACGCCGCCACCACCCACAAGTACGTTTTCGACTATCGTGAGGATGACGTCTACTTTTGCGCCGCCGACATCGGCTGGGTGACGGGGCATACCTATATCGTCTACGGTCCGCTCGCCAACGGAGCGACCACCACGATGTTCGAGAGCATACCGACCTATCCGAATCCCGACCGTTACTGGCAGGTGATCGAGAAGTGGAAGGTGAACCAGTTCTACACCGCTCCCACTGCCATCCGGGCGATTGCCGCAGCAGGCGAGGAATGGCCCGCGAAGTATGATATGACCAGTCTTCGGGTACTAGGCAGTGTGGGTGAGCCGATAAACCCCGAGGCATGGAGGTGGTACCACCGCAACGCGGGCAAGGGGCGCTGCCCGATCGTGGACACTTGGTGGCAAACGGAGACGGGGGGCATTCTTATCACTCCTTTGCCGGGTTGCACACCGCTGAAGCCCGGTTCGGCCACGTTCCCCTTCTTCGGTATTAAGCCCGTTATCCTCGATCCGCAGTCGGGCGAGGAACTGAAGGGCAACGGGGTGAGCGGGGTGCTCGCGATCAAGGAGCCGTGGCCGGGGCAAATGCGCACGGTGTACGGAGACCACGAGCGCTTTGAGAAAACCTATTTCCAGCAATACAAGGGGTACTACTTTACGGGCGACGGATGTCGACGGGACGAGGACGGTTATTACTGGATCACGGGCCGGGTGGACGACGTCATAAACGTTTCCGGCCACCGCATGGGAACGGCCGAGGTGGAAAGCGCCTTGGTGGCCCATGAGAACGTCGCCGAGGCCGCCGTGGTCGGATTCCCTCACGAAGTGAAGGGGGAGGGCATATACGCCTACGTCACCCTGAACGCAGGAGTCGAGTACTCCGAGGAACTGCGAGCCGCGTTGCGGCAGCAGGTTCGAATCGTGATCGGGCCGATCGCCACGCCCGACGTCATTCATTGGGCTCCGGCCCTGCCGAAGACGCGTTCAGGCAAGATCATGAGACGTGTCCTGCGCAAAATCTCAACGGGAGACATCGATCAAATCGGGGACACCTCGACTCTGGCTGATCCTTCTGTGGTTCAGGAACTTATCGACAACAAGTGAAGGTGATCCGAAAGGAACTCGCTCGCCATTTTTCGGAAAATCCCCACAATGAGGCCTTTTCGATTAGGTTAAGGATTTGATTGCATGAAGATTTACTTAAACGGCAAATTCGTCGACAAAGAGGACGCCAAGATTTCGGTCTTCGACCATGGTCTGTTGTATGGCGACGGGGTGTTCGAGGGCATACGCCTGTATTCCGGGTGCGTATTCAAGCTCGATGAGCATCTGGAACGGCTTGAGTTTTCCGCCAAGGCGATCCTGCTTGACCTACCGATGAGTCGTGAGGAACTGGCCGAAGCCGTATGCGAATGTTGTAGGCAAAACGAGCTGCAGGACGGTTACGTTCGTTTGGTGGTCACGCGTGGTCCGGGGCATCTCGGTTTGTCTCCGGACGGTTGCGGACCTGCCGGGGTAATCATTATCGCCGACAATATTCAGCTCTACCCGAAGGAACTGTACGAGACGGGCTTGAAGATAATCACCGTGCCTACTCGCCGGATAAATGCGGCCGCCTTGCCCCCTGCGGTGAAGAGCCTGAACTACCTGAACAACATTCTCGCGAAGATCGAGGCCAAGAAGGTGGGCTTTCAGGAAGCCTTGATGCTCAACGACAAAGGTGAAGTCGCCGAATGTACGGGAGACAACGTTTTCGTGTATTCCAAGAGCGTTTTGTATACGCCTCCGCTTGACTCGGGTTCCCTTCGTGGCATTACCCGTGGAACGGTGATGGATATTGCCGAGGAGCTAGGCGTGGAACTGCGAGAACAGGCATTGACCCGTTACGATTTGTGGACGGCGGAGGAGTGTTTTCTGACTGGTACGGCTGCGGAGGTCATCCCTTGCGTCGAGGTGGATCATAGGCCAGTGGGTTCGGGGCAACCCGGAGAAATGACAAAGCAATTCATCTCTCGTTTTCGAGAAAAGGTGACCACGGACGGTCAAATGATCTGACCGCCCCGTGCGCGCTGG
>CALBIN010000278.1 GCA_937893275.1 uncultured Opitutia bacterium
CTAGAATATTGCAGGAGCTTTCCCAATCGCCTGCAGCAAAGAAAATTATGTCCCCGTCTTCTACGGAGAGATCTTCTCGAAGCTTGTCTTGCTCAGACTGCGAGAGGAATTTGAGGATGGGCGATTTCCATTCGCCGTTTTCAGATTTGATGAACGCCAAGCCCTTGGCACCAAGGGACTTGGCCGTTTCCTCGAGGTGCTTAAGCTCTCCTTGCGTGAGGTCGGCCAACCCTTTTGCATTGAACGCCTTTACCGAGCCACCGTTTGCGATCGTACCGGAGAAGACTTTGAAATCAGATTCGCGAAAGGTGTCGGAAAAGTCTTTTATTTCAAGGCCGAAACGCATGTCGGGCTTGTCGGAACCGAAGCGGTTCATTGCGTCTTCGAAGGGCATGCGAAGAAAGGGAGTCTCAATTTCAGTTCCCAGCGTTTGTCGCCAAACTTTTTTCAACAAGCCCTCAATCAGGGCGTACATGTCTTCGCGATCGATGAAGGACATCTCGACGTCCACCTGAGTGAACTCGGGTTGACGGTCTGCCCTAAGGTCCTCGTCGCGGAAGCAGCGCGCCATTTGGTAGTAGCGCTCCACGCCCGCGACCATTAGCATTTGTTTGTATTGCTGGGGCGATTGAGGGAGGGCATAGAACTTGCCCGGATTGAGGCGACTGGGGGCGAGGAATTCACGAGCTCCTTCCGGAGTGCTCTTGAATAGCATGGGCGTTTCCACGTCGAGAAAGCCATTGGCGTCGAAATAGTCGCGAATGGCTTTGCTAGCCTTGTGGCGAAGTTTGAGGGTCTCTAGGTTTTTTGGTCTTCGAAGATCCAGATAGCGATAGGCGAGTCGCAACTCCTCGCCTACTCGGTCTGCCTCGTCGTCCATCGGGAAAGGAGGCGTCTTGGACTGGTTGTGGATCAGCAAGTCTGCGACATGAATCTCGACTTCGCCAGTGGGGAGGTTTGCATTTACGGTATCCCCATCTCGTTCGCGGACTTCACCGGATGCTTGGATGACGCTTTCCGGCTTAAGCTCGCCAAAAATCTTTGCCAGTTCTGAGTTCTCGGGATCCAGCACGAGTTGGGTTTTGCCTTCGCGATCTCTGAGGTCGATGAACAGAATTCCTCCGTGATCTCGTACGGAGTCGATCCATCCAACGATGTTGGCGGGGGATCCGGCGTCGGCTTTGCGAAGTTCGTTGCAGTGATGAGTGCGTTTCATAGTTCCTTGGAATACGGAAAAGCATTGGCATTATGTAGAAAGCTGGCGGCATGGCAAGCGCGATGCCGGTTTGATTTTTAGAAGTAGTACTGCAATTTGCTGACCGAGTTTTCTTGGTTGGCCTTTTTTCTCGCCAAAAGGTGCATTCATTCGTTGCTTCTGAGAATATGAACAATCGATACGTAGTAATTATGGCAGGTGGTCGAGGAGAACGTTTTTGGCCTCAAAGCCGTTTGCGTCGCCCCAAGCATCTCTTGCCTATCGTGGGAGACGAGCCCATGCTCGTGCAGACCGTGAATCGTCTTGACGGCTTGGTTCCGGTCGAAAATGTTTTCGTGGTTACGAATTCCGAGCAACGGGATGCAGTTCTTGGCACTTGTCCGAACCTTTTGCCCGAGCGGGTAGTTGGAGAGCCAGAGGGTAGAGACACTGCCGCTGCCGTTGCTCTTTCGGCTCTGCTTGTTCAGCGAGAGAATACCTCCGCAGCTTTTGCGATGTTACCTGCGGATCACGTGATCGAGGACAACGCAGGTTTTCGAGCAATTCTCGATTCGGCTTTCGAGGCGGCCGAAACTCAGGATTTACTTGTAACGATAGGTATTCGACCAACTGAACCGGCCACTGGTTACGGCTATATACAGCGCGGGGAACCTTGCGGTGAACCCGGCGGGCGAACTCTCTACAATGCCGTTCGCTTCGTTGAGAAGCCTGATCGCGAGACCGCCGAGAGTTACGTTGCCTCAGGCGATTATCTTTGGAATGCTGGCATGTTCGTCTGGCGTTCCGAGGTGATCTTGAAAGCCATTGCGAGCCACGCTCCCGACCTTGCCTCGGGTATCAACGAACTCGACGATGCTTGGACCGAAGAGGCTTCTCTAGATGAAGCCATGCAGTCCGTTTACCCTTCGCTGACCAAGATTTCCGTGGATTTCGCCGTTATGGAAAAGGCCGATAACGTGGCGGTGCTGGAATCCGCTTTCGACTGGGACGACGTGGGCGAGTGGCCCGCGATCGAGCGTCACTTCCCCGCGGATGAAATGGGAAACGTCTTTCGAGGTGCAGGTCTGGCCTTGGAGTCAACGGGCAACGTGACCTATGCCGAGGACGGACACATGGTGGCTTTGCTCGGCGTGGATGATCTGATCGTCGTGCAATCTCCCGATGCCACTTTGGTTTGTCGAAAGGACATGGCTCAAGGCATTAAGGAACTTACTCGAAAGGTAGTTGAAGCCAAAGATGGCGAAAAGCTCGTTTGACGCGTTTTGCTAGTTCCTGTCCCATGATCAATTATCTTGGAATCGACTATGGCCGCAAGCGGATTGGATTGGCTTTTGCCGATGAGCTTGGAGTTGCCATTCCCATATCCGCAATTCCCGGAGTTGAATTGGAGGGCAGTTTCGAGCAACTTGACAATGTAGTAAGAATCCGTCAGGTGGAAGAACTCGTTGTTGGTTATCCCTTGAATATGGATGGCACTCCGGGTACGAGGGTTCGGGAGGTCGACGATTACGTCGTCGAGCTTGAGAAACGTTTCGGGCTACCTGTTCGGAAAGTCGACGAGCGACTAACCACGCACGCCGCTTCGGAAGACTTGAAGGCATCGCGAAAACGAATGCCCGGAAAAGAAACAGGTGAGTTGGATTCCGCCGCTGCTACATTGATATTGAGAGACTTTTTAGAGGAACGGCATCCATTTCTTTTGCCCGATCCCGAGGATTATACGGAGCTTGAATCTTGAGTGAGGCGAATGACGTACCCAGTCGATGGAGGTGTCTCTGCTCCTACGACGGAACTAATTACCGTGGTTGGCAAAAACAGCCCGAAGGGCAGTCCGTCCAAGGCTGTATCGAGCAAGCCCTGCAAAAGACTTTCACTAAAAAGACAAAAACAATAGGGGCAGGACGAACGGACGCAGGTGTTCACGCACTCGGTCAAGTTTTCCATTTCGACGCGGCATGGCGGCACGGTTCGGACAAGCTTCTAAATGCGTTGCGAGTTCGACTGCCTGAGGATATTCAGCCTCTCGAACTGGTTGAGGTTCCATCGAGCTTTCACGCCCTTTGTTCCGCCAAAGGCAAGTGTTATGTTTATCGTGCCGTGGAGGGACATGCTTTGCCCTTGGAAATGCGCTATGTTCACTCGTTGAAAAATCGAACGCTGGATGTTGCATCCATGCGCAAAGGTGCTGATCACCTTGTTGGGCGTCATGATTTCTCTTCCTTTGCAGCCTCTCGCGGCAGTGGCGAAGAAGAGAGTCCAATAAAAGAATTATGGCGACTAGAGGTTGTCAGGTCGAGCAGGCGTATAAGGATCAAGGCATTGGGCAGTGGCTTCTTATATAAGATGGTCCGCAGCATAGTCGGAGCCTTGTTCGACGTAGGGATTGGTAAACTTGAACCGGATGATATTCGCGACCTGCTCGAGAGCCGTGAGCGAACGCGAATGGTAAAAACCGCTCCAGCCCGAGGGCTTAGCTTGGAAAAAGTGTACTACCGAAGGCCAAAAGTATGAATTTTCCAAAGTTTGCTCTTCAGACGGGCCAAGACCTGCTCGAGATATTGATGCCGGGGGATTGCCCCGGATGCGGGGAACCTGTCGAGGAAGGCCCTTTTCGGCGAGTTTGCGAATTGTGCGCCGGAAACATCGACTGGATACATCGTCCATTTTGTGATCGTTGCGGTTTGCCTTCGCCCGGCGTGGACATGGTCGCTCGCCACTGTCCCCACTGCAGAGATTTGCAACCCTCTTTCGGCAAGGGTCGGGCCCTGTTTCTTTCGACGGGGGTGGGAAGGAGTTTCATTCATGGCGTCAAATATCATGGCGATCGTTCGCTTTTGGGTGATTTGCCGGCACTTTTACAACACAGTCCCGACTTTCTCAATCACTTGGAAGACGCGGTCTTGGTGCCCGTACCTTTGCATCGGCGACGCTTGCGAGAACGTGGCTACAACCAAAGCGCTTGGATTGCGGCAGCTCTTTCTGCTTGCTTTCATATACGTTTGAAGGTCGAGCCAGTCCTTGTCAGAACCCGTAATACTCGTACTCAAACTCGTCTAAGTCGAGAAGCTCGTATGACAAACGTCAAAAATGCCTTTGCTCTTAAACCAAGAACGCGCTTGGATAAGAGCAGAAGATATGTGGTTGTTGATGATGTTTTCACTACAGGCTCAACTCTCGACGCTTGCGCCGGAGTCCTTCTCGAGGCCGGATTGGAGCAGGTAGACATTGCAGCTCTCGGCCACGGTTAAAATCCAGTAACGAACTTCGAATCATGGCGATTTTTTCAAAACCTCAATATTCTACGGTAAAGGCCAGATCCAGAGACAGCATTCCCAAGGGCATGTGGACCAAATGTCCCGGCTCCGGGGAAATGGTCTACGTCAAGGACCTCAAGAAAAACCTAATGGTCGTTCCCGCCAGTGGGTATCATTTCCCCTTGCACGCACCTGACCGAGTGGAATCGCTCTTGGACAAGGATACTTTCATCGAGTGTGACGCCGGCGTTTCCTCCAAGGATCCCCTTAATTTCACCGGAGCGGCTTCCTATAAAGATAAACTTGAGGCAAACATTAAGAAAACCGGCATGCCGGATGCCGTACTTTGTGGCGTGGGTAAAATGAACGGCCGTGAGGTGAGCTTGGCCGTTATGGATTTTCGTTTTCTTGGTGGCAGCATGGGTTCTGTCGTGGGGGAAAAAATTACGCGAGCAATCGAACGCGGACTCGAGGGCGGTATGCCCGTGATAATCGTTTCTGCCTCGGGAGGGGCTCGTATGTACGAGGGTATTCTGAGCCTCATGCAAATGGCTAAGACCAGTGCCGCGCTTTCCAAGCTTGCCAAAGCCAAGTTACCTTACGTCTCGGTGCTTACTAATCCCACCATGGCCGGAGTTATGGCCAGCTTTGCTTCTTTGGGAGACGTTATTATTTCCGAACCCGGAGCTCTCGTAGGTTTTGCTGGTCGTCGAGTAATCAAGGAAACCACTCAAGCTGATTTGCCGGAGGGCTTCCAGACCGCAGAATTTTTACTAGATCGAGGTCTCATCGACCAAATTGTTCCACGACATGAACTTCGTGGACGTATCAGCAACTTGCTGAATCTATTTTGTGGCCCGCATAAAAAGTCTTCTGCTAAACCCAAACCCGAAGCTAAGAAACGTTCGGTCGCCAAAACCAAGTCCACCGCCAAAGTTTCTGCCTCTAAGAATGGCAAGAATCCATCGCGAAGCCGGCGAACCGGTTCCTAGATTGTCTACCTCGATCGAGGACGCCGTAAGCTTTTTGTTTGGCTTGCGAAATCGCGGGTCTACTTTCGGGATTGATCGGATGAAGGCCTTTGCCCGACTCTTGGGGCATCCGGAACGACAATATCCGATCATCCACGTTGCAGGAACTAACGGCAAAGGCTCCGTTTGCGCTATGCTTGAAGCATGTTTACGAGCGAACGGGTTTAAGACAGGTCTTTTCACTTCTCCTCACTTGGTTCGACTTGGTGAACGCATTCGGGTCGACGGCCAAGAGATTTCTGATCAAGAAATCGTTGATTGCGTCGATCGGATGCGTTCGCTCGTTGATCAGGCTTTGCCTCGTTCGCATGAATTATATCCCTCCTTTTTTGAGTTTGTCGCGGCAATGGCCTTTCACGTCTTTGCCCGTGATCAGGTGGACGTCGCTATTGTGGAAACAGGTTTGGGGGGAAGATTGGATGCCACCAATATCGTGGAACCAATCGTATCCGTAATCACTTCGATAGGCTTGGACCATTGCGATATTCTAGGTCACAACATCGCTTCCATCGCTCGCGAAAAAGCCGGAATTCTAAAAATGCGCAAACCAGTGGTTCTGGGATGGTTGCCCGAGGAAGCGGAAGCCGTTGTGCGTGAAATAGCCGCGGATCTCGAATGCCAGGTGATCGTGACTTCTCGGCTTCAGGGAATGGAATTGCCCAAGACTTCTCTGGCAGGGTCTTTTCAAAGAAGAAATGGCGCTGTGACCATTGCTACCTGCGAATTACTCCGCGATCGCTTTACTTTGCAAATGCCGAAATGCCGCAATGCACTTTTAGAAGTCCAGTGGCCCGGGCGCTGGCAAAAAATAAAGGTATGCGGGAGGACAGTTATTCTTGATGCCACCCATAATGCCGAGGGTTGCCGGTGCCTGGACGAACATCTTCGGGGTTTGGAAGAAAAGCCCGTGGTCCTGGTCGGAACCTTAGGCGAAGATCGAGCCAAGGATCTGATGGAGGTGGTTGCCCGCTATGCTCGAGAAATTCGTCTGCTTGTCCCCAATCAACCCCGCGCCTGTACCTACGAAATCTTGGAGGAAGCGATACCCGGAGGGTTTTCCGGAAAAGTTTCCCGCTCTACAGTTGTGCGCGAGTTCCCTTGCTCAGGATCTGCGGACGCTGACGAGGTTCCGTTTGTCGTTACCGGATCGATTTACCTTCTCGGAGAAGTTTTAGCGAGGAACGAGGGAAATAATTGCCAAAGTCCGCTTGCTCCATTGCAGGACTGGGTTTGAATATCCGTTGTGATTTAAGTTTGTTTTGCCTGCGAGGGCCACTTGTTTCGCAACATTGACCCCCGAAAAGCCGGATGTGAACAACTCCGGGAGAAGGCGGGGACAATTTGGAACAACTTTTTCTTGCGAAAGGGTCAATAAAAAGACTTGACTAAGTTGTCTTATAAAGGACCTTGATTTCAATGTTTTTCTTTTTCCGAAATTATTAAAAAGTTATTCACAGGACTATATGCAGTATCTACGACAAGGATTTTGCCCTATATACTGTGGGGGTCGCGCCGAATTTCATTTTTTTTTCTTTTTTTCTTTTCTTTTCCTTCTTGCCAACTCATGGTGAAATTTCCTTACCGCGAATTGTCTGCGAATCTATCGTATGACATTCTACAGAACTTGCTTAGAATTAATGCGAAAAATGATTGAAATGGTGGAATTAGTAGTCAAATCCACCGAGTCATAGAGAAATAAAGCCATGGAAAAGACATATAAAATCGGGGAAAAAGTTTTTGTTTTAGACGAAAGCAAGGCGATCGCGGCCTACGAGGGCAAGCGGGTGATTAATGGACGCGATACCATGGCTTTCAATTTGTTGCCGCTCAAGTACCCGTGGGCCTATGATCTCTATCGAAAGATGAAGGCAAACCACTGGGAACCCGAGGACATCCCAATGCAAAAAGATGTAGAGCAATGGAAAAGCCAGTTTGAGCTGAGCGAGAGCGAGCGTTGGATAATTATGATGGGCATAGGTTACTTCTCGGCGGCAGAAGGAATCGTAGGGGACAATATCCAGCATGTGATTCGCGAATTGGTAACTGCTCCCGAACTAAAGCTCGTGCTTGGTCGACACGCTCATGAGGAGAACATCCATGCGGACA
>CALBIN010000279.1 GCA_937893275.1 uncultured Opitutia bacterium
GTTGCCTCCAGTTGAAAAACATGGACGTAATCGAGCTCTTCGATTCAGTGCCGGTCGGGACTTTCCTTTTAATCGACAATGGGCAAAACCCTTGATTTCACATGGTAATAAGCCACTAAACATTTGCTGCAAAAGTAAACATGAGTTCATGCCCTGAGAGCGAGTACCTCGTTAAAGCCAAGTTCCAGAAAGATAGCCGAGCCGAAAAGGGAGACCGTAAAATTCAGGCCAATGGGTTACCAACCGCTCGTTGCTGTTTCTCGACGTACGGGGTTCGCTCTCAAGCGAGAAAGTTCTTCAAGAAGAACGGTGGGGTTCTCATTGGCATTCGCCTCCACCAATTGGGAGAAGGGGCTCACCTGGCTAAGCATCGTCTTGATCGTGTCTTTCTCCACCTCGACAATTCCACTTTCAATAACTACGAAGCGATGGCTAATTTGACGGGCATTAATGAGCACTTGGTCTAAACTTTCTGCAGTAATTACGCGAAAATCGGACGAGCGAAGTACTTTTGCCGAAGCATCCCGAACCTTTTTATCTTTCATAAACAGAAGGACGGAAGGGTTACTCCGATCCTGGATCAAGTGAATGACTTCAGCCATATCCAAGGGTTTTTGCAGGAAGGCTATGGCACCTAGTCGGAAGCACTCCTCCTTTAACTCTGATACGGAATAGGCGCTCATGAAAATAAAACGAGGAGTTTTCGCAGGTGCCGACGGCTGTTCGGAATAGGGAATGGGAAAGGAATTTTGAAACCTAGCTTGCATCGCTTTCTTAATTATTCGAAAGGTTTCCACTCCTGTGGAATCGGGCATCTGTATGTCCATTAAGACGAAGTCGAACTCATTCTCCATGCACAGGCGAAGAGCTTCTTCACCATTAGCGGCTACTTTGGGGGAGAAACCTTCATCCTCAAGTATATCATACATCGTTGATCGCATGGCGGGGTGGTCATCCACGATGAGGATGGAGACATCTTCTCCATACGCGTTTATATCGTTATTAGATTTTTTCGGACTCGGTGTTTTTTTTGCCGTCATAAACGATGCTTGGGAGTGTAATTATAATACTTGCCCCTTTATGTTGCTTCCAGGTGCGTTGAAGCCAAGAGTATTTTTTAGAATCGTTTACAATTGCAATCGTTCCATCATGCCTCTGCAAAATATCTCTACATAAACTTAACCCGAGACCTACACCGCCGTCTTTAGTGGTGTGGAGGGCATCAAAAACCTTTGTTCGGTCAGATTCGTCTATGCCACATCCCGTATCGCTTACCAATATACCCGTTTCGCCGTCAGGAGAATGCATGCCCGTAACCGTAATAGTTCCACCATCCGGCATGGCTTGTTCGGCATTTGTGAAAAGGTTGATGAAGACTTGCCTAAATAGTCCGGAGTCGGCGCAAATAAAGAACGGGGACTCGGCGAAATTGGTAACGAAAGATATATTATCTTTCAGACGACAATACTCCGATACCTCCTTTACGAGAGCGTCTAAGTCGAAATTCATGAGATTTAGCTTCTTTCCCTCGCTCATTCCGAGCAACCCATCGATCACTTCGTCCGAATGGGCTAACTCAGCTTCAATTAGATCAAGATGTTCACGGATTTTATTCTCTTTAGGGTGTTCCCCATGCTTGTAGCGACTGTCGACCATTTTATTAAGGAAGTAGACGGATTGCCGAATAACACTATATGGGTTACGAAGTTCGTGCGCCATGTTAGCCGAAACTTGTCCGACGGCGGCAAGCTTTTCCTGAACGTTGAGTTGACGATTGGCGTCCAGTAATTTCTCTTCGGCAAGTTCACGTTCTTTCGCCTCCTCTAAGAGGTTTTGATTTGCCTGTGTCAATTGTCCCGTTCGTCTTTCTACGCGCTGTTCCATTTCTTCATTCGACTCTTTTAAGACACGGTTTGCTTTATCGACGGTGGTCAGCATATCGTTAAAAACATCCGTAAGGTCGCCCAATTCGTCCTCTGAAAACTTGCGGGCTCGTACGGAAAAGTCTTTGCTCGATGCGATTGCATTGGCCGTGGACGACAATTCCAAGATGGGTCGAGTAAGGGAACTCTGAAACCAAAGAGCGCCGATCATAGTTACGAAAACGCCAACCGCTGCTACTCCGAAAGCCGTAGTTGCATATCGTTTGAAGCGATCATCTACGTCGGATAAAGTTCGTTCTATAAAAATGGCTCCGAGTTCAATGTTGTTTTGCGATATTGGGCGAATGATCCAAGTCGATTCTTCGTCCCAAAAATCCGCTGTTGTCTTGTTGATCTGGGGAAAGCGACTCCCTGTCTTATCACGGCGGTATCCAACTAAGAACTCTTGCTCAGCGGTCTCCGATCCTGATACTGCATGAGCCCTGTAAACCGCGGCGAGAAGAATGTTCGTTTGGTCGCTAAGTCGGTTCAGATCTTCATACACGGCTTGTCTATCATTGAATGCCACCGCCGTTGCTAGGTTGTGTGCCATGCTTTCGGCTTGGTCGTTGAGATTGTCGCGGATGAGAGCACGCGTCGCGGAAACATCCACGGTCACGAAACCTACTGCAGCCAACACCATACCAAAACAGACGGCGGTAAACGTAGACAGCATAACCTTTCTACGAAAGCGAAATCCCCACCCCATAGGCACAAGAAATTTCCTAGGGGAACTCACGCGCTG
>CALBIN010000280.1 GCA_937893275.1 uncultured Opitutia bacterium
GGAGACTCGGTCGCTGCTACCTTTAACGCCACGCTTTCCAATCTTCTGGGCATACTTGCGGTGCCCTTGTGGTGCGCTTTTTTTGTTTTCCCGATGGAAGGCATTGCCATGGCGGAAGCGTCATCCGATGGTTTTTTTAGCGAATTCCTCGCGAAGTTGCTGTGGCTCATCGTGACCCCACTTTGCGTAGGTCTGGTTTTTCGCCGAATCCTCGGTAATGAAAGTTCTGCCCCTCGCAAACGATTCCTCCGCAATCTTTCCTACGGTTGCGTGCTCTTCATCGCCTATGCGGGTTTCTGCCAAGGTTTTCTCGGAGCAGGCAAGGACTCGGGGACAAGTTGGTGGGAGGCGCTGGTGTGGGCGGCTGTATTGCTTGTCTGGGCGAAGTGCCTTACATGGGGATTGGGTGGACTACTGGGATTTGAACGAAAAAGGCGGCTGCCCGCTTTCTTTTGTTCCTCGCAAAAGTCCTTGGCCGTGGGCTTGCCCATGGGGCAGTTGCTGTTTGGGCTCGAACACCCCAAACTGTTTTTCCTGCTGTTGCCGTTAATCTTCTATCACATGTTGCAGCTCTTGGTTGGAGCCATCCTTTTGGGCCGTTGGCAGGACGACGAATCCGCAACCTTTCGATCAGAAGACTCCCTTTAGTATTGCTCGGTTGTCTTTTTACCGTGTTTTAACGAATCCTGTGATCTGCAAGACTTTTAAGCAAAAGGAAAAAATGCGCCAAGCCGGTCAGGCTGCGGCCACTGTGTTGCACAAATTGTGCGCCATGGTGGAAACGGGGATTTCCACTTTGGACTTGGATGAGGCCGGTGGAAAGCTAATGGAAGAGGTTGGCGTCACCAGTGCCTGCAGAGGCTACCGAGCCGGCTCCAAGGTCTTTCCTTGTTACACCTGCCTGTCCGTGAACGAGGAAATTGTTCATGGCATTGGCTTGCCCGAAAGGAAGCTGGTGTCTGGGGATATTATCTCCGTGGACGTGTGCATATCTTTTGATGGTTACATCGGTGACAATTGTCGGACAGTGCCTGTTGGCAACGTTTCCCCTGAGGTGGAACGATTGCTGCGAATCACTGAGGAGTCTCTTTTCCTCGGGATCGACCAAGCCGTTCACAAAAACAGGGTAGGGGATGTGTCCAGGGCAGTCCAAAGCCATGTCGAAGATGCAGGCTTTGCGGTAATAACCAATTTCGTGGGCCACGGGGTCGGTAAGACCCTTCACGAAGACCCTCAAATTCCAAACTATGGCCAAGCCGGTTCCGGTCCCAGATTGAAAAAGGGTATGGCAGTGTGCATCGAGCCCATGGTGAACACCAAAAGCTCAAAGGTGAAGATGGCTGAGGACGGATGGACCGCTTTGGCGGTAGACGGTATGCCCTCGGCTCACTTCGAACACACTTTGCTCGTCGATGAAGAGAGGGCGGAAATAATTACAATTCCCGAAGGTTTCGAGAAGGCAGAGCCTTTTTTCGGCACCGTAACGGCTGTAGTCTAACAAAGCTAGAAAGGACAATAATCCCATGCTGAAAAATATCGCCAACTCGGTTTTCTCCTTTGACGTGGAATGGATTCCTGACCCCAAGGCGGGCGAAATCCTTCATGGGGCCGCTCCCGCCGATGGCCCAGGGGAGGATGCCAGAGCGGCCTGCGAGACTCTTTGGGCGACGGCCAGAGAGAGAGCGGGCAGTAAGGATCCGGACTTACAACCGTACTTGAAGACCATTCTTTGCCGGATTGTCTCTATGGCTGGAGTTTTACGAGAAAGCCCGCCTGGGGGAGAACCGACCTTGAAACTGGTTTCCCTGCCAGTGGATTGCTCGGATCCAAGCAAGGTGGAGGAGAAATCCATTCTCATTGCCTTCATGAAGTCCGTGGGTCGGAGAAAGCCTCAATTGGTCGGCTATAACTCGGCCCAAGCAGATGTTCCGATCATTGTTCAGCGCGCCATTGTCAACGGTTTACCCGGATTCGGATTTTCGGATCGGCCTGCAAAACCATGGGAAGGAGTGGACTACTTTGACGCAAGAAACAGTACGTACAGCGTCGATCTGGCGGATTCTCTCGGGCAGTATCGTGATCGTCCCTCACTGCATCAAGCTGCGACTCTCAGTGGGATTCCGGGTAAAATCGACGTCAGTGGCGGATCCGTTGCCGACATGTGGCTGGAGGGACGTCTGCCGGAAATCCTCGAGTATAACGAATTCGACGCCTTCACCACCCACTTGCTTTGGGCTAGGGTGGCTCACTTCTCCGGATTGCTTTCGAGCGATGCCTACCTACGCGAACAAAACCTCGTTCGTGAACTTCTTGAGGAGGAAATTGCCAACGGAAAAGCCCATCTGGAGCGATTCGTAGGTGACTGGGATCGCCTGCTGGCAATCACGGGGCAAAGCTACTAAGGTGACTCTCTAGCTATTTTAGGTTTGTAGCTTCCTGAGAATTCCGGCGCAAAGACTTATCTGACACTTTAACCTGAAAACTATTCGTAGTTTTTTATAAATGACCGATTCAGCAACTGCCGAAACTGCACTTAAACGCCTGAAGGAAACGCACCAACGTCTCCTTGATGAAATTCACAAGGTGATCGTAGGGCAAGACGACGTCATCGAACAACTCCTCGTGAGCCTGTTGGCTCGCGGTCACTGTCTCTTGACAGGCATTCCCGGACTGGGAAAGACATTACTGGTCAAGACCGTGGCCAATGCGCTAGATCTTTCCTTCAAACGAATACAGTTCACGCCCGACCTTATGCCCGCCGACGTCGTGGGGTCCGAGATCGTGGACGAGGATCCCGAAACCGGAAAAAAAGCCTTTCGTTTTTCTCTGGGGCCCATTTTCGCCAACGTGGTGCTGGCCGACGAAATAAACCGTACCCCTCCCAAGACCCAGGCATCCTTGCTCGAGGCCATGGAAGAGAGGCAAGTCACGGTATCAGGTACGACTAGGCCTCTGGAGCAGCCTTTCTTCGTTCTGGCTACGCAAAATCCAATTGAACTCGAAGGTACCTATCCCTTGCCTGAAGCCCAGCTTGATCGTTTCCTTCTCAATCCAGTTATCGATTACCTGCCGATCGATGAAGAAATTCGCATGGTTTCTGACACGACCGGCACACCGAAAGACGGTGTGGAGGTTGTGCTCAATGGGGAGGACATTCAAATCTTGCAGGCTCTCACTCGTGAATTGCCGGCATCTAAAAATGTTGTTTCCTACGCCGTTCGCCTGACCGCTGCATCTCGTCCGACTTTGGCGGACACGGACGAATGGGTGAAGAAGCGTATAAAGTGGGGAGCGGGTTCCCGTGGTTCGCAAGCCTTGATCCTTGCGGGGAAAGCACGAGCACTGCTCTCGGAACGGCCCAACGTATCCTGCGAAGATGTACGGATAATGGCTAAACCGGCGCTCCGGCACCGAGTCTTGACCAGCTTTTTAGCTGAATCCGAAGGCATCAGTTCAGACGACGTCATCGACCGTTTGCTCGAACAAGTGCCCGAATCCGTCTAGTCCGGATGCCCGTCGAGACGGAACTGCTGGACCCCGTCCATCTGGCGTCCATCGAGGATTACTCGTTGCTTACCCGTATCGTGGTGGACGGAGCCTTGCCGGGCATCCACCGCAGCCAACGGCACGGTCGCGGCAGCGAATTCTTTCAGTATCGCGAATACTCATCCGGAGACGACTTGAAACTGGTTGATTGGAAGGTCTACGCCAAACGTGGTGAGCTTGTGTCCAAAAGCTTTCAAGAGGACACCAACCTAACTTGTTATCTCGTATTGGATACAAGCGCATCGATGGGATACCAAGGCTCTAGGTCTTCCTGCAGTAAACTTCGCTACGCCTGCATGTTGGCCGCTTGCTTTGCCTACATCGCCAACAGACAAGGGGATCGCGTGGGCCTTTTCGCTTATTCCGATGAGGCGAAAGCATGGATTCAACCCCGAAGCGGCCGCGGACACCTTAATAGAATTTTCACCGCACTCGCTGGCCTTGAAGCGGAGGGAGTAAACGATCACCGAAGCAGTTGGGATACCCTTTCCTCAGGCCTCCCCGGAAAGAGCCTCGTTGTCTTCTTGTCTGATTTTCTGGAAGCGGAGGAGGAATTGCCCGAGCATTTGCGATTCGCCACTTCCGCCCGTTATGAATGTCTCTGCCTGCAAACCCTCGATCCCGATGAGCTCGACCTTCCTGATTCTGAGGCTCTTAGATTTTCCGAGATGGAGGGGACGCATGAAATCTCTACCTCGCCGCCAGCCATACGAGAGGATTACACGATCGGTATGAACGACTTTCTCGATCGCCTGAAAGACAATCTCGCCTTAGTCAACGTGGAGTTCGAAAGCCTCACAACCGATGCCCATCTCGGACACGCCCTCCATCGTTTCCTCGGGATGCGCTACGGATCACTTTGAGAGCAAAGGGGTTGGCATGAAGGCAAAACACAGGCTCGACTGCGCTTACTCTTTGAAGGTGCTTAACCTTTTCCCCATATGCTGACTTTCGCGCAACCAATGGCTCTTTGGGCTTTTGCCGCCTTGGCCTTGCCCTTCATCGCTCACATGGCGTACAGGCAGGTCACGAATCGATACCTCTTTCCCTCCCTCCGTTTCATAAAGCCTGCTCGCATTCCCAGAACGGGTCGTAAAACGCCTACCGACTGGCTACTGTTACTCGCTAGGATCATGCTTTTTTCGGTATTGGCCTGCCTCTTTGCCGATCCCTACTGGAAAGAACCCTCTCCACCCGATGCAACCAAGGTAGGGCGTGAAACAATAATCGCTTTGGACCTGTCTCCGAGCATGTCGGGCTGGGGCGGCCTATCCGAGGCAAAGAAAAGGATCGACGGACTGCTCGAGAAACTCGACGGGCAGATAGGGTACGTCGGTTTCGGTGCCGAGTTATTGGCGGAAGTCGCCCCGACCGATGAGGTCGGTCTGGTGCGAAGCGCCATTGCAAACGCCACCACCGGTTATGGTAGCGGTAACCCGCAGACAGGAATTGATCGGGCGGCAAAACTCTTTTCTACCGGGGCGGATGAACGACATTTGGTTATTTTATCGGACTTCCAACGTTCTAACTGGCAGGCCACCTACCGTCGTCTTGATGAGGAAGGGATCACCGTAGATCTCCGCCCGGTGGGACATTCCCGCAAGGTGGGTGGGAAACGCGAGGGCAACCTGTCGCTAACCGAGGCGAAGGCTGCTCCCGCTGGTCCCGGCAAGGTGAGAGCATGGGCCGTGGTTCGCAATTCTTCCAATGAGCTGGTTGAAACCACTATCTCAATCGAGGCCGGTGGTGAAATCCGTGAAGAAAAGCCGATCACGGTTCCTGCGAATGGGGCAACCCAAGCGCAATTCATTTTACCCGAGGGAGATTTCGCTTCGGCCATCCTGAAGCTTATGGACGACGACGAGCTAACCGTGGACAACGTTCGCCATCTTTGGTTGAAAGCTCCGCCGCCCCGGAGATTCGGATTTTGGAGTTCGACGAACGAGACCGAAGAAACTATCGAGGAACGTGAATTCCTTAAAGTGGCCATCGAGAGCGCGGGAGATAATGGGTGGAACCGATGGCTTTCCGTGCAGGACAATGCGGATAGCCTCCGAATTGGTGACCTGACTAGCGAACTGGACTTACTCATCGTCACCGGAATAGGCTCGTGGTTCGCCGACGAAAAGCTTGAGGAAACAATGAAGGCCTACCTTAAAGGTGGCGGCTTTGTCATCGTGACTCCATCGGAGCCTTTCGCCGCTTCCGTGTCGACATTACGTGATTCCGATCTTCTCGACCTCGGTTTCGTTCGGGTTGTCGGTGGTGCTGGCGCCACTCGCGAACCTTTCCGGATTTCGGCCTTGAAACCTGGTTCCCACCTTGCGAAAACCTTTTCAGGAAAAGCCGCTCGCGATCTTTATTTGACGGGTATTTACAGATACGGTCTCGTTCGGCCTGCAGAGGCTGAGGGAGTCTCCACGCCACTTCAATCCACGGAAGGCAATCCCTTTGTTGTTCAGCGCATTTCCCCCGAGGGCGGCAAACTGATGTTTTTCCCTTATCGACTAAACGTAAGGTGGACGGACCTTCCTATGAGAAATAGTTTTCTTCCGCTTCTCATGGAGCTCGTTCGGGGCTCAAAGGGTGTGATTGACCGATCTTGGCCCAGGTTGGAATCCGGTGAAACCTTGGTAGACGGCGAGGAGACTTTTCGAGCGGAAAAGCCTGGTACTTTTCGTTTTCTGGATCGCTTCGTGGAAGTGGCTCTCGCCCCCTCCGAAAGTATTGCCGAGGTCATTGAACTGGCGGAAACCAGAGAAAGCCTTGGAGCCGGATCCATCCTAGGCAAGGTGGAAACCTCCGGCAAAGACCTCGACAAAGAAGAGAGCAAGTCCATGTGGTTGTGGTTTGCAATAGCGGCGGTGATTCTTTTTATTATTGAAAACCTGTGGTCTAGGCCACGCAGGACAACAGTACTTGAAAAGGAAACGGTAAATGCCTGAATTTCTTCACATCCTTCGCAGGGAAGCCCGGCTAGTGGCTTTTTCCAGAATAGCCGTGGCCTTGGCTGCGGCATTTGTCACGTGGCCGGGGTTGGCTCTTTTGCTCGATGCTTACGATGCGGCTTTTCCTATTCTTGAATCCCAAGCGGTCAAATACGTCTTCGCTGCCCTTGGGGTAACTGCTTTAGTTTTTCTACTGCTGGCATGGCGGGCTTGGGTTGCTCGGCCAAATCCTGAGCAGGTAGCGGTCGAGGTGGAGAAGGGGAACCCTCAACTGATGGATCTCCTCAACTGCGCCGTAGACCTTCACGACCGTAAGCGTGACGAGTATACATTTATGGAGCGCCGGGTCTTGGAGAAGGCGGAGCAACGGGCGGAAACGATATCCTGGGAACGCGGAGCCCGCCCGGGTGGTCGTTTTTGGAGCGCAGTGGTGGCAGGGTTGCTGGTGGGCAGTCTTCTTACGGCATGGAGCTTTGAACGCAGCCCCCTGCAAAAGACTTTCGACTCTTTGCTGGATGAACCGGGACTTTCGGTCTTCACCACGAAAACGGGCGAGACCAGAGCCAAGGAACATCCTCCTTCCTACGAGTTTTCTCGCGGTACCGACGTTTCCGTTTTCGCCGACGTTACCCGGGGACACAGGGGCAAAAAGAACGCATTCATCGAGTTCGAGGAGAACGGCCAGGTCGAGCGGCTTGAAATGCTCGAGACTACCACTATTGGCCGGTTCGAATACGTCGTACCGGGTTTGGCGGAACCTTTTGTCTACAGGATCGTTACCCTCTCCATTGAGGGAGATTGGCAAAAGCTCAACCCATACGACCCCCCCGAGTTGGAAGAGGCTCGCTGGGACGTAAGTCCTCCCTCCTATTCGGGGTTGGATTCTTTCGAGCAAGTCGGATTCGGTCATTTGCGAGTTCCCGAGGGTAGTCGCATCGAATTGTCCTTGCAGGTTGCCGCTACTCCGCCACACGTTTCCGCTCACATTCTGTCGGAAGCCAATTCCAGCAATGAGCTGACTCGCAATGTCGAAGGTTTATTCGAACTCAACCGAGTGCTCCGCAAGGATTGGTCCGGACGTATTGCCTTGAAGGATTCCGATTTCCCTCTGCGCGATGCCGTGGAATATGAAGAATTCGTCTTCTCCGTTATTCCCGACAAACCTCCCGTAGTAGAGATCACCGAACCTGCCAAGGATCTTGAGGTTTCCTCCGATGGCCAGTTGCTCATGGAAATTTTTGCCGCCGACGATTACGGGGTCGCCAAAGCCGAGGTCATCGTTTCCCACGGTGGAAAAAAAGAGGCGGCCAACGTCTTTCTCGCTCCGGTGGAGAAGGAAAAGACCTTGTCTCACATTATTGACCTGAGCGAAATGAGCTTGGCTGTCGGCGACGTGGTTTCCTATCACGCCATCATTACCGACAACAAGAAACCGGAGGGGCAACAAGCTCGGTCCGAAATTTACTTTATTGAGATTTTGCCTCCCGAAGGAGAGGAAGTCGAAGGCGACGGCGGCGACATGGCGGCCGAGCAAAAGGAAATCCCCATTCGCGACTTCATCAACCAAACCAAGCAAATCATTCGTTCCACTTACGATGCTCTGGGAGAGGAAGGGGAAGAACGAGATCGACGAGCCATTGCCATTTCCGCAGACGCCCTCGGGCTCAAGCATGGCATGACAAAGGTTTATGACGAAAACGATGGGGAATTCCCTTCCGTCGACGGCATCGACTTAGGCGAGCTCCTGAACGAGGCTACCTTTCACATCGAGCAGACTGAGATCTTTGCAGGAGACAACGAACTGGAGAAATCCCTTGAGCCTTCCGAGGAAACTCTTCGCAAACTCGTCTTGATGTACGCGCTCATTCGCAAGCAACAAAAGATGAAGAGCAAAGGGAAAGGCAAAAAAGGTGACAAACAAGAGGAAACCGCTGAGAAGCAGGAACCTTCAGAAGAACAAAATGAACCGTCCGATCCTGCAGAAGAACTGAAAAAGTTGGGCGAAGCCCTCGAACAGGCTCGAGACCTCAAGGAACGTCAAAACGAATTGAACTCCAAGATCGGGAGAGCTTCCCGCAATGGACGAAAAGGCGAACCGAATCGTGAGCTGGCCAAGGAACAAGATGAAATTCGAGAAGACACCGAAGGATTGCGTGACGACGTCTACGGGAAGTCGGGCCGTCTCGGCGACGTTCGTTCCTTCGACCGAGCC